>NZ_DGVO01000059.1:0-50155 GCF_002394995.1 Bifidobacterium sp. UBA4282 | reverse complement strand
CGACCGCCGCCGAGCAGCCGATGACGCCGAGCAGTCCCCACATCCAGCCGGGCATGGCGGCCAGCGATTCGGCCATCGAATGCAGCACCTCGTCGGGTATCAGGATGATGCCCACGCCGAACGCACCGGCCACGACGAACACGGCCGACCAGAACCAGCTGGACGCCTTGGTGAACTCGAAGGCGTAGTAGAACGGCATCTCCAACGCCACGATCGCCACGAACGCGGCCATCGCCACGCCCACGACCATGCCCGTCGGCAGCGCCAAGACCGGTGTCGGATCGTCCTGCCATGGCAGCGGCAGCCAGACGGCGTCAATCAGCCACAGCAGACCGATCTGCACGATGATCTCCGCCAGGCAGACCATGCCGAGCACGCCGGCGGACAGGTACCGGCCCACAACCTGATGGGACCGAGTGACCGGCATCAGCGCGCTGAGCCGACCGCATTGGACGCTGCTGGTGTTCACGAACAGCCCGGCCGCGGACAGCGCCCAGTACCCGACGGTCAGCGTCAGGCACAACGCCAGCGCGCCCACCGTGCCGACCAGGAACGCGATCAGCGGGAACAGCAGCGGGAACAGGAACGTCACCAGTATGGAGACCAATCCCGAATCGGTGATCGTCTGGTAGTCGAGCCGCATCGCGCGGCGAATCGCAACGGATGCATTCCTCATGGCCCTCAGAACTCCTTCCTGCGCCGGCATGCAATCGACACCGGCAGGGAGACGGCCGTCATGACGGCAAGGACCACCAGCCCCGCGGGAATGCCGACCCCCGGGTTCGACAGCGTCCGCGCAACGGCGTCGCCCAACTCGTCGAGCGCCTCCTCAGGCACGGCGTACAACGCCATGGTGACCAGCCCGGCCAGCCCGACGAGCAACGCCACCACGCACAGCAACGCCTTGCGCATGTCGTTCCACCGGTAGAACAGCGGGAACAGCACCAGCTCGAACACCACGAATGACCATGTGCTGCCCAGCACCGACGTCGTCAGCGCCTGTGCCAGACCGTTCAGGCTCCCGTAGGCCGTCAGATGCAGAATCACAAGCGCCAGCGTCGTCTCCGCAACGATGATGGCGGCGAACACCGGCAGCGTCAGATACCGCCCGATGACCTGGTGCGTGCGGTCGGCGGGGATGATGCCGTTCATCCGCGCATGCTGCTCCTGCCATTCGTAGCCGAACGCGCCGATCGGCAGGATCGTGCCGACGCCGAACACGCTGCCGACCACGCCGCCCGTGGCGAAGTCGGCGCCGTTGCCGGCGGTTCTGCCGGCCAGTCCGAAGATGACGGCAAACAGCAGCGGCAGCAGGAACGGCACGAAGCCGCTGGCCGACGATACGGTGATGCGGGCCATGTCCAGGCGGAATGAGACCAGTACGGCACGCATGGCTCACACCTCCCACAACGAGGATTGCCCGACGTTGGTCAGGCGGATGATGTCGTCGATCGACGCGGGTTCGACCACGATCTGGTCCGCGGGGAAGATCGGCAGGTCCTCGCTGCGCACCAGCGCGTCGAACCCGGTGGAGTAGCGATGCACGCCGACGCACGCCTTGGCGGGCAGCCGGTCGAGCAGATCGAGGCCGGCCTTGACGATGCGGAACGAGTCCTCGAACTCGTCCTTGGGACCGGTGAAATACAGTTCGCCCCGGGTGATGTAGGCGATGAAGTCGGCGGCGCGCTCCAGGTCGGCGGTGATATGCGTCGAGAACAGGACGCTGCGTTCGCCGTCCTCGATGTACGCAGCGAGGACGTCCATCAGCTCGTCGCGGGCGAGCACGTCCAGGCCGCTGGTCGGTTCGTCCAGGATCAGCAGACGGGCATCGTGACTCAATGCCACGGCCAGCATGAGCTTCATCTGCATGCCGCGGGAGAGCTCCTTGACCTTCTTGCCGCGGTCCAGGCCGAATCGCCTGAGGTGGCCGTCGAAGATCTCATGCCGCCAGGTGCGGTACATGCCGCGCATGACGCGTTCGACCTTGTCGACGCTCCAGGTGTCCACGAAGTAACTGGTGTCGAAGACCACGCCGAGCTGTTCCTTGACGGCCTCCTCGTCGGAGACCGCGTCCAGGCCGAGGACCTGGATCTGGCCGGCGTCGCGGCGGATCATGTTGAGGATCAGCTTGATGAGCGTGGACTTGCCGGCGCCGTTCGGGCCGATCAGGCCCATGATGTAGCCGGCGGGCAGGTCGAAGGTGACGTCTTCCAGCGTGAAGCCGGAATCGTAGTGTTTGGTCGCGCCCGTGACGGACAGCGCCATCGGTGGTGTGGTGGTCATGACTGGTCCTTGTAGCTTGCCTCGAGCATCGTCATCAGGTCAAGCAACGGGATGTCGGCGGCCTTGGCGGCCGTGCAGGTCTCGTCGAAGATCCGCTGGATGCGAGTGCGGGCCCGCCGCTTCATCAGCTCGGTCCCCTGGCTCATCACGAACGTGCCTTTGCCCTGGATGTTCTCCACAATGCCCTCGTCGGCCAGTTCGTTGTACGCCCTGGTGACGGTGAGCACCGAGATCCGCAGCTCCTTGGCGAGCTTGCGCAGGGAGGGCAGCGCCTCCCCCGCGACCAGCTCGCCAGAGAGCACCGCCGCTCGAATCTGATCCTTGATTTGCTCGTAGATCGGTTCTCCGGACACGGATGAGACGATCAACTTCACCGCGTATCCCCTTTCTGATTGTGCTAGCGGAACAGTGATTAACTGTTCTGTATAACACTATAACAGTTTCGGGCCAACTGTTCAACTCCGACCATAACAGTCGGCGCGGCGGCCGCGATCACAGGATTTCGGGGGCGTCGGCGAAGTCGAAGAGCACGCCGTCGGCCACCTCGCAGATCTCGGGCCAATCGCCGGCGGAAGAATCGTCGTTCATGGCCCAGACCGCCATACCCACCGACTTGGCGGCCTTGATGCCCACCAGCAGATCCTCGAACACCGTGCAGTCGGCCGGCGCGACGCCAAGGCGTTCGGCCGCCAGCAGGTAGACGTCCGGGCTTTCCTTGCTCATGTCGCCCGCGTCATCGACGCTGACCACCTCGTCGAACAGGCCGCCGATGCCGACGTGCGCCATCGCCGGGTCGCGCAGGGCGGGCGGCAGCGAGGTCGCCACGGCCAGCTTGGCGCCCGACGTCCTGAGCAGGTGCAGGTACTCGACGGCGTGCGGCTTGGCCTCGACCACGGTGGAATAGGCCTCGCGGGCCATCTCGTCCCATTCCGCCATCAGCTGCTCGGGGGTGTCCTCCAGGCCGAAGCGCGCGATCGTGTATTCGGCGATCTGCCGGAACTGCATCGCGGAGACCTTGGTCATGTAATCGCCCGGCACCTCGATGCCGCGGCGTCCCAGGAAGTCGATATCGACCTGATCCCACACGCCCATCGAATCCAGCAACGTGCCATCCAGATCGAAGATGGCGGCCTTACCCGTATTGATGCCCATACGCCCAGCATAGTCCATCCCGCCCGTCCGAATCCCCCGATTCGAACAGGAACGATTCCCCGGATTCGGACGGAATGCGCCGGAACGTGAGCGCTCACACGTAAGAATCCCCCGATTCGGACAAGCGCGTAACGACGGGTCGGACAGCGGGGACGGCGGGCCGGACAGCCGGGCAGCACGACGGGCGGTCCGGGCCGCCGTCTCAGCCCAGGCGGCTTTCGGCGAGCAGTTCGCGCGCGTGGTCCAGCGAGGTCTCCGACTCGCTGCCCGAGAGCATGCGTGCGATCTCGGCCACACGCTCCTCCTCGCGCACCTCGCGCACGGTGGTGGACACGCCGTCGGCGGACGGGTCGCCGCCCTTGCTGACCACGAACTGGGCGTCCGCCCAGGAGGCGACCTGCGCCAGATGGGTGACGACAATGACCTGCGCGACGCGAGCCAGCCGGGCCAAACGACGTCCGAGCTCCACGGCGGATTTACCGCCGACTCCGGCGTCGACCTCGTCGAAGATGAAGGTCATGGCCGGACCGTCCGCATCGATGCCGGCATCGCCATCGGCGGCCATGCGGCGTTCGGCGGCCACCAGCTCCAACGCCAGCATCAGTCGGCTCAGCTCGCCGCCCGACGCGCTTCTGCCCATCGGCAACTGCGGGGAACCAGGGAATGGGGTGAACAGGAACGCGATGTCGTCGCGTCCGTTGGCGTCCAGCGGCCACGTGCCGCCGCGGGCCTCGTCCGCCTCCCGTGGCGTGACGCGGATCTCCAATCCCGCGCCGGCCATCGCCAGCGAGGACAGCTCCTCGCCCACGCGCGCGGACAGCTCCCCCGCCGCACGCCGGCGCATGGACGACAGCCTGTCGGCCGCCTCCAGCGCGTCCTCGAACAACCGGCGGCGTTCCTGCCGGAGCTCGGCCAGCTTCTCCGGCGAGGTGTCCAGATCCTCCACGTCCAGCACGGCCTTGTCGCGCCAGGCGATCACGTCGGCCAGGGTCGGCCCCCAACGACGGGTCAGCTCGTCGAGCTCGTGGATGCGCCCGTTGATCGCGTCCAGATCGTCGACGCCCTCCTCCATATCGATCTGGCGGGAAAGGCTGAACACCACATCCGACAGATCCGCGCCGATCGATTCCAGACGGTCGGCCAGATCGGAGAACGGCCCCTCCACATGGATGGCGCGCAGGTGCTGCACGGCGCGTGTGATCAGATCCGAGGCCCCCAATGCGTCCGGATCGCCGTCGACCGCCGAGGCGTCCAACGCGCCCAGCGCGCCGCCCACGCCCTGGGCTATCTCCGCGGCGTTCTCGATGCGGCTGCGGCGGGTCTTGAGGTCCTCGTCCTCCCCCGGCTGCGGATCGACCCGATTGATGCGCTCGATCGATTCGCGTAGGTAGTCGGCCTGCTGCCGGATCGAGGACTCTTGGCTGGCCAGTTTCTCCAGCCGTTCGTCCATGGCCGCCAACGCCTCCCACGCCTGTCGGTATGAGGCCAGTTCCGCCTGGTCGCCGGCCACGGCGTCCAGGAACTCGCGCTGTCTGGCGGCGGAGGCGATGCGCAGCTGGTCGGCCTGCCCGTGCACCGTGACCAGTTCGTCGGTGATGCGGCCCAGCACGGATCGGGGTACGCTACGGCCGTTCGCCGTGGCGCGCGAACGTCCGGAGGACGGCACGCTGCGTGCCAGGAACAGCTCACCGTCCTCCGGCTCGACCCCGGCCTCGGCGGCGATGGCGGCCGCCGCGGTCTGCGGCCCGGCCATGAACACCCCTTGCGCCCATGCGGCGTCCGCGCCCGACGACACGCGATTGGCGTCGGCGGCGGCACCGGAGATCAGTCGGATGGCGTTCAGCAGCATCGACTTGCCGGCACCGGTTTCGCCGGTGATGGCGGTCATACCCGGGGCGGGCGTCAGCACGGCCGATCGGATGGGCCCCAGATTGCGGATTTCGAGTTCCTCCAGCATGCCGGATCAGACCTCGCTTCCGCCGGTGTCCCCGGTGGCGCAGGTGCCGCAGCAGCGGTCGGCGTCATCGCTGTGCACGACTTTGGCCGCGGACGGCCAGGAGACCGCGACCTGCCCGTGGTGGACGTCGCCGGTTTTGCGCGCCTGTTCGCGCCAGCCGACCACCGGCAGGTCGAATTTGCTGACCAGACGGCTGGTGAACGGTGCGCCGGACAAGCGGGCCAGGCGCAGCATGTTGCGCGATTCGCGCACCTGAACGCGCGTGCCCTTCGGCAGTTCGCGCTGGCGGCGCCCGTCGCAGCAGATCCAGCCGTTCGTGGAGGACTCCTCCAGGATGTCCAGGGTGAATGTCGAGCGCGAACCGATGATCAGCGGGCGCGCGAACAGCGCATGAGCGGCGTTCGGCACCAGTTGCAGCGCCTTGACGTTCGGCCAGATGATCGGCCCGCCGGCGGAGAACGCGTAGGCGGTGGATCCGGTCGGGGTGGAGACGATCACGCCGTCGCACCCGAACGAGCTCATCTCCACGTCGTCCACGCGGATGGACAGCTCCACCATCCGGCCGCGGTCCACGCGCTCCAGCGTGATATCGTTCAGCGCCCAGTCCTCCAACGGCTTGTCCGCGCCGGGCATCCACACGTCGGTATGCGCGATCATGCGCTCCTCGATCGAATAGTCCCGGTCGGCGATGCGTTGGATCGCCTCGCTCATCTGGAAGCTTTCGAATTCGGCCAGGAACCCCACATGGCCGAGGTTCACGCCCAGGATCGGCACGTCGGTGCAGTGCACCAGCTCGGCGGCGCGCAGGATCGTGCCGTCGCCGCCCAGCACCACCACGATCTCGGTGTCGGGGTCCACGCGCGGCGAGTCGCCGCCGAAGCGCGGCGCGGCCACGTTGTCGACGATCGTCACGCGGAAGCCGGCGTGACGCAGCTGATCTACCGCCTCGGGCACCACCGTTCCGCTTTCGCGCAGACGGCTGTGCGTCACCACCACGGCACGGCGATCGCTGCCCATAATGCCCCTTCCGTTCAAGGTCCATGCGGCGGCGTTCTGGCCGCCCACACCCATCCTAATCGAAGCCGCCCCTCCGCGCCGTACAATGGTGCCGTCAGCCGAACATGTGTCCGACTCGGCGTCACGGACGCGCCGCGGGCCGCAGCGGGTCCGGTTCCCGGTAAGGAGCAGTGCATGGAGCCATCCAACAGCCGTAGACCGTCGATTCGCCGGCGCACGCCCCGCGGCACCGATCTGTGGCGCGCACTGGTGGACCCCGACCAGGACCTCTCCACCCGCAGGCGGGTGCTCAGCGACCTGCTGCTCGCCTACCCCGGACGGTTGACCATCATCTACTTCATCATGCTGGTCGTCATCGCCACCGTGCTGCTGACGCTGCCCGTCTCCTCGCGCTCCCCCGGTTCCACGGACCCGCTGACCGCGTTCTACACGGCGGTGTCGGCCCTGTCCACCTGCGGTATACCCATCGTCAACAGCACCGAGCATTGGAGCGTGTTCGGCCAGTGCGTGATCCTGGTGTCGGTACAGTTGGGCGGGCTCGGGGTCATGACCTTCGCCTCGCTGATCATACTGGCCACGGCGCGCCATCTGCGCGCCTCGCAGCGGCTGCGCACCGCCAACGAGCTGGGCGCCTCGGCGTTGGGCGAGACCAAGGACGTGCTCGCCGTGGTGTTCGCCACCACATTCATCATCGAGGGCATCACGTTCGCGGCCCTGTTCCCCGGGCTGTTCTCCATCAACAGGGGCGATTGGGGGCAGACGGCCTGGGAGGCGCTGTTCTACGCGGTATCGGCCTACAACAACACCGGGTTCACGCCGGATGCGGCAGGCCTGCACGTCAACAATCCGGCCGTCGGCCTGCCGATCCTGCTCAGCGCGTTCTGCGGCACGCTCGGCTTCCCTGTGCTGCTCAATCTGGCTCGCGCCTGCCGCCACCGCATCCCTCCGCGCCGCTGGCAGCTGCACACCAAACTCACGCTGGTCACCACGTTCGCGCTGGTGCTGTGCTCCCTGCTGTGGTACGTGGCCGTCGAATGGAACAACCCGCGGCTGTACGCCGACGCCGACCTCGACGTCAAGGTCCAGGCCGCGCTGTCCGCCGCGGTGATGCCCCGATCGGCCGGGTTCGACCTGTCCTGGGTGCCGGAGCTGAGCGATCCGACCCGTGTGTTCATGAGCATGCTGATGTTCATCGGCGGCGGCAGCTCCTCCACGGCCGGCGGCATCCGCGTCACCACGCTGGCCGTGCTGGTGCTGACCTGCCGCGCCGCGTTGACCGGGCACGGCGACGTGACGGCCTTCCGCCGTCGTCTGCCCATGCGCGTGGTGATGATGGCGGTCAGCGTGACCCTGATCTTCGCCCTGCTCACCTTCGCCGCCTCGCTCGCGCTGATGTTCGTCACCGGCAAGCCGTTGAGCGATGTGCTGTTCGAGGCCTGTTCGGCCCTGAGCCTCGGCGGCTATTCGGTCGGCGTGGCGAACGCGGAGGAGCCGGCCACACTGGTCATCCTCGCGCTGCTGATGATTGCCGGCAGGATCGGGCCGACGTCGGTCGTCTACGCGATCAGCCGACCGCTCGCCACAGAGGCGCTGCGGTATCCGGAGGAAAGTATCATCGTGGGATAACCCCCGTTGTACTGGGGTGGCATGGGCACGGCCCGCATGGAGCGTAGAGGAAAGGAACGGGACGGGACGATGGCGAACGGCAATCGCAGTGTGCTGGTGGTCGGGTTGGGGCGGTTCGGCAGCGCCGTGGCCACCACGCTCGACCATATGGGCCAGGATGTGCTCGCGGTCGATAGGAATGCCGAACTGGTCAGCCGATGGTCGTCGATCCTGCCCACTGTGCAGGCCGATCTGACCGATGTGATGGCGGTCGAGCAGATCGGCATCACCGATTTCACCACCGCCGTCGTGGCGATCGGCGACAGCGTGGAGGCCTCGGTGCTGGTGACGAGCAACCTGCTGGACGCCGGCATCAGCGACATCTGGGCCAAATCCGTGTCCCTCCAGCATGCGCGCATCCTCGAACGCATCGGCGCCACGCACATCATCAACGCCGAAACCGACGCCGGCAAACGCGTCGGACACCTCGTCTCCGGCAATTACCTGGACTACATCGAGATCGCCGGCCCGCACACGGTCGTCAAGATCCACACCCCGAACCACCTGATCGGCTACAGCATCGCGGAGGCCCAGGTGCACGAACGGTACGGGGTGACCGTGGTCGCCGTCAAATCGCCGAACCGCGACCTGGAATACGGGTCGAAGGATCTGGTCATGCATCGCAACGACGAACTGATCCTCATGGGCACGCAGAACCAGATCGAACAACTGATCTGCGGATGACACCGCCCGGGACCTGCATAACGAAAAACCGCGGAACGGCGCGGCTCCCCGACCGCCGTACGACGGATGACCTGCAGAGCCGCTTGCATCGGCGGCACGCGCTCCGATAATCGAAAGGTGACGGCGGTGCTGCCGTCATGTAGGGAGAGCGCCATGGATCTGCGTCTGTTGGATGGTCATGTCGCCGCCGGGCGATACCGCACAATCACGGCCCGCGGCCGCACCGTCATCGACCCGGGGGTGGTCTTCGACACCCTGGTGGTCGCCGGCGTGGTGGCCATGGCCGAGTGCCGGGGCGGAACGGTGGAATGCAGGGCGGGACGCATGGTGTGCGCCGGGGATATGGACGTCCGCAATATCATCGGATATGGCGAGATCCACGTCTCGGGCAGACTGTCCTGTCAGACGCTGCGCTTCGTCGGCGTCGTGCGCGCCGACGGACGCCTCGCATGCGCGCGGGATGTTGCCGTCGACGGCATCCTGAGCAACGGCAGGGTCATCTCGGCCGCGTCGGTCACGTTGCACGGCGTGCTCGAGAGCGCGGATGTCCGGACCGATACGCTGAGCATCGAGCCGTTGCACAGCATGATGCTGACGCGGCATGCGATGGGCGAGTACACCGCATCGAGTCACGCCCGCACCGTGGTCGGCAATGCGGTACGCGTCCATGCCCTGACATGCGTGACCCTGCACGCCGACGCCGTGGAGTTGTCGGAGCGATGCCGGATCGAACGCTTGTGCAACGCCTCGCATGTCGACGGCGATGGCACGGCGGATGTGTCGTTGTTCTGCCCGACCTGTTCGCAGACGCATCTCAAGCGCCGCAGGGCCTGAACGCCGCTCAGCGTTCCATCACGCGTGCGTATAGCAGATACTCGGCGTTGCCGTGCGTCCCCTCGATCGGCGATGGTGCCGTGGCGACGACGTCCAATCCGCATTCGTCGGCGCATGCGACGATCGTCGCCAGCGCCCGCTCGCGCAATGCGGGGTCTTCGACGATGCCGCCTTTGCCCAGATGTCCCTTGCCGACCTCGAACTGCGGCTTGACCAGGAGCACGATATGCGCGTCAGGGGCGGCGATGCGTGCGATCACCGGGATGACATACGTCAACGAGATGAACGAGACGTCGGAGACCACCATCCGCGGACGGTAGGGCAGATCGCCGTCCCGCACGTCGCGGATGTTGACGCCGCTCATCTCGATGATGCGCGGATCGTCCGCGATGCGCGGGTCGAGCTGTCCATGGCCGACGTCAAGGGCGATGACGCGGTGCGCGCCGCGCCGCAGCAGCACATCGCAGAATCCGCCGGTGGACGCGCCGATGTCCAGGCAGTCGAATCCGACCGGCTCCGGCAGTCCCGCGGCACGGAACGCGTCGAATGCGCCGACTAGTTTGTAGGCTCCGCGGGAGACATAGTCGTCGCCTTTGTCGATGGCGATGTCCGAGGCGGAGGCGATCGTCTGCGCCGGTTTGGTGGCGGTGACGCCGTCGACCATGACCTTGCCCGACTTGATCAGCCGTTGCGCCTTGGCACGGGATTCCACCAGCCCCAGCGCCACGAGTGCGGCGTCCAGACGGTCAGGGATTGTGGTGCCGCCGTTGTCGATGCCCATCAGATATCCCGGCTTTCGTTGAGCTCCTGTTGCAGCGCGTCCAGCACCTGCTGGAAGGCCGCGATGCGTTGATCGTCGTCCAATCCGTCGAGTTCCGCCAGTTCGGGGAACCGCGCGGTCAACGGTGTCGGGGTCTCCCGCTGCGATTCGCTATCGGCATCCGGCATGGTGATGTTCACTCCCCCGCTCCGGTGAGGTCGAAATCCGGTAGGCTGTCGGCATCCAACGCTTGTCCGTTGTCCGACGCCTCCCAGGCGGCGCAGCATGCCGCCCGCAACGCATCCATGGCCGTCACGTCGTTCACGGTCAGTCGGCCCGCAGCGTCGATGGCGGCCTCGCACCGTCCGCATACCCAGCGGCCGTCCGGTTCGCGGCGTGGCGCGGGCATCGGCTTGTTCATCGCCCGCAGGTCGCGGGCGATGAAGGTCGGCCGCAGGTGCCGGGGGGCGAGCATCAGCTCATGCGGGTTCGTCACGCCGGTCAGCACGGCCAGGGAGTCGTATCCGCCGCGGTTGCCTGCCTCGATATCGGTGTCCAACCGGTCGCCGATGGCCAGGCACAGCTCCCGTCGGACGGGTTCCGCGCCGTCGGCGGCCGCCAATAGCCGTGCCTCGTCATACATGGCCGATTCCGGTTTGCCGGCGCTGGACAGGGGCTGGACGCCGGTGGCGTTGACGACGGCCTGGACCATCGACCCGCAGCCCGGGGCGATGCCCAGTTCGCGCGGGATGGTCAGATCGCGGTTGGTCACGTAATAGGCGGCGCCACGCTCCACGGCGAAGGCCGCCTGCGCCAGCTGGTTCCAGGTCATATCGGGGTACCAGCCCTGCACCACGGCGGCGGGATCATCCTCCGCGCGCTCCACAATGGTCAGCCCCTGCCGCGCGATCTCCTCGCGCAGATGCTCGGCACCCACCACCAGCACCTTCGCGCCGCGCGGCACCGCGCGGGCGACCATGCGTGCGGCCACCACCGAGGAGGTGATGACCTGCCGGGGTTCGACGCTCAGCCCGAATCCGACCAGCTGGTCGGCCACCACGGACTGGAACCGCGATGAATTGTTCGTGGTGTATTCGATGGTCATGCCCGCCTGCTCGGCGCGCCTGATGGCGTCGGAGGCGTGGTCCACCGGGTTCTTGCCGCGGTAGACCACGCCGTCGAGATCCAGCAACGCCAGCGCGTAGGTTTCGGCCAGCGGACGGTCGGCACCGTGGAGGTATTCCGGCATGCCGGTCAGTCCTCGTCGGCGGCGGGTTCGACGGAGTCGTCCTGCGGCTGTTCGGCGTCCGATTCACCGGTCGCCGGTTCGACGGCGGACGAGGCGCCGTCCTGCGCCTCCTGCGCGGACAGTTCGCTCTCGTCGTCGGATTCGGCGTCGTCATCGTCGATGCCGGCGTCGGTCAGGATCTCGCGCACCTCGTCGTCCACGGTGAAGCCGTCGTCCTCCGACTCGTCGTCATCCGAGGCGTCGTCGGCGTCGGGCTCATCGGACTGGTCCTCGCCATGCTCGCCCTCATCGGCCTCGTCATCCGGGGCGAAGCGCGCGTCGTCGGCGGTGATGCCGAGGTCCTCCATCAGATCCTCCGACATGGTCTGCAAATCGTAGTCGATCAGCACGTCCTCGTCGGTCTCGTCCTCGTCCACGTCGGCGTACTGCATCTCCAACTTGTCCAACATGGTGTCGAGGGCCGCCGCCTCATCCGTGCGCCCGGCCTCCTCAAGGAAGTACTGCTCGGCCTGGATCGCGCGCATGCGGTAGGCGCCGGCCAGCCCCTTGGAACGGCCCAGCGTGTGCACGATCTGCACGGCCTTGTCCCACATCTCCAGATCGCCGAGGGCGCCGGCGTACACCAGGAACATCTCGGCCTTGGCCTCGCCACGCAGATACTTGGCGTCGTCGGACATGGCCAGTTCGACGGCCTTCTTCGGGTTGCCCACGCCGCGCTCGCAGTCGGCGATGAACGGCAGGTAGTCCAGGAAGCCGTTCATGCGGTAGGCGGTGCGGAACTCGCGCATCGCCAACTTGTAGTCGCCCTGGCGGTAGGCGATGAACGCCAGCGTCTCACGGGCGATGTCGATGCGGGAGGCCTGCTTGGCGGCCCACTTGGCGTGCGCCAGGGCATTCTCCGGATCGTTCTCCTCCTGCGCGTACGCGGCCAGGATATGCAGGCCGACGTTCTCGGCGTGCTCCTTCGACAGGCCGCGCATGCGTTCGCGTTCGTCCTTGGACAGCATCGACCATTCGAGACCCTTGGGCATCTTGGGTTCGCCCGGACGACGGTCGGTGTACGGGTTCTGCGAGGGGAAGCTCATCGTGCCGTCGGAATTGCGGCGCGGCTTGGACATGTACTCGCCGCGCTTGGCCTCGCGGTACTGGCGCTTCTCCTCGGGGGTGAACTCCCGACGCTCGTCGCGGGCCTGCTCGTCATGGCGGTGATACGGGCGGTCCTGGCGGTTCTGATGATACGGACGGTTCTGGTCGCGGAATCCATCGCGCCTGCCGTCACGGTAGCGCGGATTGTCGCCGCCATGCTGGCCGTTGCGGCGGAAGCCGGAGCGGTTGCCCTGCCCGTTGCCGTGGTGGAAGGAACGGTTGCCGCCCCCCTGACCGTTGCGATGGCCGCCGTTGCCGTACCGGCGCTCGCCCTCACCGTCGTTGTAGCGGCGTTCGCCGTCACCATTGTAGTGGCGATCACCGTTGTAGCGGCGCTCGCCGTTGTAACGGCGTTCACCGTCACGGTGGAACCGACGCTCGCCGTTGTAATGACGTTCACCGTCGCGGTGGAACCGGCGCTCGCCGTCACCGGAACCATGCTGGGCGTCATCGCGACGGCGGTAACCGCCGTTATCGTCGTGACGGCGCGGCCTGAACCCCTTGTCGCCGTAGCTCTTGCCGCCGTTGCCGCGCGGCTTGAACCCCTTGCCCCCGCGATTGCCGGGGCGACCGGAGCCGGGCTTGCGGCCGCCGTACGAGCGGCCACCGTGCGAAGCGTGATTGTTGTTGCCTTCTGCCATGTCGTTCCTTTTCATCCGCCGCTGCTGTCAACGGCCGTTCATCGTTACCGATAGCCTACATCGTTGCCCGAACCGCACGGTGTCCCGCCGCGTCGGCCCTCGGGGCCTCAACGGCGGGACACCGTCATGGATCGGAAATGTCAATCGTCAGCGGGCCGCCACCACGCCAAGCGCCTTCTTGCCGCGGCGGATCAGCGCGAACCGACCCTGCAGGAGGTCGGATTCGCCCAGCACCTGCTCCTCGTCATCTACGCGCACGTTATTGAGGTACACGCCACCGGACCTGATGGTCTTGCGCGCCTCGGAGATCGACTTGAACAGTCCCGCCTTCACACCGGCCTCGGCCACGCGATCGCCCACGGCCACGCGGGCGAAGTCCTTGGAACCGTCCTCGTTCTCCACCTTCAACCCGTCCAGTGCGGCCTCAAGCGTGGCCTCGTCAATGGACGCCAGGTCGCCGCCGCGGCCGAACAGCGCCGCGGAAGCATCGATCGCCGCCTGCGTGGCCGCCTCGCCGTGCACGAAGCTGGTCACCTCCCACGCCAGCGTGCGCTGCGCCTCACGGGCGCCGGGGTTGGTCCGGCTCTCCTCGACAAGACGTTCGATCTCAGCCCTGGGCAGGAACGTGAACGCCTTGAGCAGGCTCTCCATCTCCACGTCCGGACGGTTGAACCAGAACTGGTAGAAGCGGTACGGGCTGAGCATCGTGCCATCGATCCACACGGCGTTGCCCTCGGACTTGCCGAACTTCTTGCCCTGGGCGTCGGTGATGATCGGGCTGGTGAACACGTTGACGTCCACGCCGCGCACCTTGTGGATCAGGTCCAGGCCGGAGGTCAGGTTGCCCCACTGGTCGTTACCGCCCAGCTGCAGCGTGCAGCGGTACTCGTCGAACAGGTGCAGGTAGTCGTTGCCCTGCAGCACCTGATAGCTGAATTCGGTGAAGCTGATGCCGTCCTCGGAGTTCAGACGCCGCGCCACCGTGTCCTTGGCCAGCATGGTGCCCAAGCGGAAGTTCTTGCCGACGTCGCGCAGGAAGTCGATGACGGTCATGTTCGCGGTCCACTCGTAGTTGCTGACGAACCGGACCGGGTTGGCGCCCTCGGTCTCCAGGATGCCTCCAATCTGGGATTTGAGGCGTTCGGCCCACTGGGCCACCACGTCCTTGGGATTGAGCGTGCGCTCGCCGGACTGGCGCGGGTCGCCGATCAGACCGGTGGCGCCGCCGACCAGCGCGATCGGGTGATGTCCGGCCGCCTGCAGATGGCGCATGTTGATCAGCTGCACGAGATTGCCGATGTGCAGGGAGGGGGCGGTCGGATCGAAGCCGCAATAATACGTGATCGGCTCACCGTTCAGTGCCTCGGCGAGTCGCTCCCGGTCCGTGGACTGGGAAATCAACCCGCGCCATTCCAGTTCATCGAGGAGGGTGTCGAACCCGGCCTCCTTGAAGTCGATGACGTGAGCCATTGCTATTCCATCTCCCTATCGAGTTGTATCGGATTGGCGCCTGTGGTTTCAGGCGTTCCCAGTCTGACAGCAGAGGCCGACACTGCGGGCTGCTGATACTGTGGAGGATATGACCGAAAGGGAGAAGAATGCCGTGATGGACCGCAGGGCCATGAAGGCCGCGGCCAAGGGTGTGTTCAAACGCCACTACTGGCTGATTGTCGTCATGTGCCTGATCGCCGCGCTCATCGGGGTGGAATACACTTCGTCGCTGTGGGTAGAATCCTATGAGGACCCGACCATGGCGCAGCCGACCGTTGCGGTTCAGGCCGCCGAGCGGCTCGGAACCATGCTCGGCCAGATGGCCACAGGCAACGAGGATCAGGTCCGCGATGAGGTGGCACGCAACGAGCGGAACATCCGGGACGCCGACACCATCGCCATGCTCGGCCGTTCCCGCGGCGTCTTCGCCTCGGTGCTGAACTCCTTCTCCTCCGGCAGCATCCTGCTGACCATCTCGGATGCCGCCCGTTCGATCCTGCGGTCGCCCAACGCCGGCATCATCGCGCTGATCGTCATCAGCCTCATCGTGTACGTCTTCGGCTGGCTGTTCATCCAGGAGACCTACACGATCGTCATCCGGCGCATCATGCTGGAGGCCCGGACCTACGAGCAGGTGCCGCTGCGCCGGTTCCTCTACCCGATTCAGACCGGCCGCTGGCCGCATATGGCCTGGACGATGTTCCTCACCACGCTATATCTGATCCTGTGGTCGTTCACCATCGTCGGCATATTCGTGAAATCCTATTCCTATTTCCTGGTGCCGTACATCATGGCGGAGAATCCGACGATGGGCGCCAACGAGGCGATCACCCTGTCGCGCCGCATGATGAAAGGGCACAAGTGGGAGTGCTTCATCATGCAGCTGTCGTTCATCGGCTGGCATGTCCTGAGCGCGCTGACGTTCGGTCTGGTCGGCATCTTCTGGCTCAACGGCTATCAGGCCGCGTTCTTCGCCGAGTATTATGCGCGACTGCGCGCCCTGTCCAAGAGCAACGGTGTGGAGGGCAGCGAGCGGTTGTGCGACGAGGCGCTGTTCGTCCGTCCCGACCGCGCGACGGTCGAGGTCGTCTACGCCGACGCCGTGGAGGCGATCGCCTCCACATCCCGCGAGCACGCGCAGCGCCCGACCGGGTTCACCGGGCTGCTGGCCGACTGGTTCGGCATCACGCTGCGCCGCAACGGCAAGGTGGATGCCTGGCAGCGCCATGAGGCGCAGATGGATGCGCTCGACCACGCGCAGGACATCCTGGATGGCCGCTGCTACCCCGGGCGGCTGGCCCCGGCCCCGATCCGCACCAAGGTGGAGCGGATCTCCGGCCCGGATGCCACGCGCAGCTACACGGTGCTCAACCTGGTGATGATGTTCTTCATCTTCTGCTTCGTCGGCTGGATCTGGGAGGTCACGCTCGCCTTCATCACCGAAGGCATGTTCGTCAATCGCGGCACCCTGCACGGGCCCTGGCTGCCGATCTACGGCACCGGCGGCATCGCCATCCTCGTGCTGCTCAAGAAACTGCGCAGCAGGCCGGCGTTGGAATTCGTGGCGGCGATGGCGCTGTGCGGCGCGATCGAGTATTTCTCCTCCTGGTATCTGGAGGTCACGCACGATGGCCAGCGCTGGTGGGATTACACCGGGTATTTCTTAAACCTCAACGGCCGCATCTGCGCCGAGGGCCTGCTCACCTTCGGTCTGGGCGGCCTGGCGATCGTCTACCTGCTGGCACCGGCGCTTGACGATCTGCTGCGCCGGGCGAACGCGCGCGTGCTGACGGTCGTCGCCGCCGTGCTGCTGGTCGCCTATTGCTGCGACCAGGTCTATTCGACGCAGCATCCCAACACCGGCGCCGGCATCACCGACTACAAGGGCTCGGACACCATATCCGCGCCCGCGGTGGATTCCACCATTCCGCTGGTTCCGGTACCGCAAGCCGTAGCCACACAGCGCAGTTGACTGATCCCTCAGTCGCGGCGCAGCAGCTCGCGGATGGTTTCCAGCACGCGGTCGTAGTTCACGGACTTCAAGTGGGGGAACGACTCGATCATGCGGCGCTGCTGTTCGTTAAGCATCAGCGCGGCCACGTCGCGCAGACCGGACAGCACCTCCTGCGAGGATTCGGCCCAGTCATGGATCCTGCCGCGCAGCGCGTCGCGGCCCCACTGCCAATGGTCGCCGGCCTTCGCCGCGTACCCCTGCACGATATCGGTGAACGCGGCCAGGCTGTCGTCGAAATGCGCGATGCCGACCACCGTGACCGTCAGGTCGATGATCAGCAGCAGCAGACACACAATCGACAGCCAGTGCACCACCAGCAGGGGCATCAGTCCCGTCCAGTACTCCACCTGCGGCTGGATGATCCGCACGATCACCACGCCACCCAGACCGAACACCACGGCTCCCAGCAGGCAGATGCGCCCGTTGAGATTGAAGCGGAAATCCGTGTAATCCCACCATCGCGCGTGGAACAGTCGTTCCATCGCCCACGACGTGGCGTACTCCAGCACGCTCGCCCCCAGCGCGGATACGAGGAACAGCAACACGGGATGCCCGGATAGCCCGCCCAATAACAGGCTGGCCAGCACCGCACCGGTGCCGTAGATCGGGCACAGCGGGCCGTTGAGGAAGCCGCGGTTGACGAACCGGCGCTCCTGCACGGACACCAGAATCGACTCGTAGACCCAACCAAGGAACGAGTAGAACAGGAACCACAGGAACAGGTGTTCGACGGCAAGCATAAGCGCCCTCAACCGCGACGGTTCCGGGCCGCCGCGGACGGCAGCGCAGGCCGACGGACCGCAACGCCGCGCCCCAGCGCCTTCGGCTGTTTGCTGAACCGGTCCGGGGACAGGGTCTCGCGGGTGGCGCTCACCTTGTCAGCCATCGTGACCAGATACCCTTCGATGTACCGCGGCGGCAGCGGGGTCAGCGGGAACATGTGCCGTGCGATGCTGTCACGCTCCACATGGTTGAGGTCGTCGAAGTCGCGCATCGCGTTCTCCAGGGCGGCGCGCCCGTGGGTGAAGCCGTGCAGCCGGTGTTCGCCGTTGTCCCAGTCGTGCCAATCGTAGAGGAAATAGTCGTGCAGCAATGCGGCGCGGATCAGCGAGCGCAGATCGACGCGCCGCCACAGCCGCAGCCGGTCGGCCATCCATACGGCCAGGCAGGCCACGCGGATCGAATGCGCGAAGGTGGTCACGGCGCCGTGCTGGTAGCAGCGGCGTTCGATCATCATGTTCTCGTGCGCGATGATCTCCCGGCCATGCCGGTGTACCAGCATGCGGATCTGCCGTCGTGTCAGCATGGTTGTTCCCCCAACGATTGCGGCGCAGGAGCGCGGTCGATTGTCCTTCCGTTCCCGATTGTATGTGCAGCCGGGGTCACCGGCATTCATCCGCCCGGATGAATCCCGCCCAGTACCCCCGTCGTCATCGTCAGCGGCCCTCATGCCATGGTGCCGCACCGTTATGCGGGTGTCTTGAGCGGTTCCGTACCGGACATACGCGGTGCGGAACTGCTCAAGCCCGGAAACGTTTTCGGTTCAGGAAAAGAAGTTGCGCAACATCGTCATGCCGTCGGGCGTCATGATGGATTCGGGGTGGAACTGGACCCCGTAGACGGGGGCACGCCCGGGGCGGACGTCGGCCACGGCCATCACCTCGCCGTCGTCAGCGGTGGCCGTCACCTTGAGTTCCGGTGGCAACGTGGATGGGTCAACGGCCAACGAATGATACCGTGCGACCGGCACGTTGGGTGCGCATCCTGCGAACAGCGGGCAGTGCGGATCAAGTTCGGTTGGCGACTGCTTGCCGTGCATGAGCCGGCGCGCGTAGGTGATGGTGCCCCCGTACGCCTGGCAGATGGCCTGGTGGCCGAGGCAGACGCCCAGCATCGGCACCGTGCCGTTCATTTCGCGCGCCACGTCCACGATCACGCCCGCGTCCTCGGGTCGTCCCGGCCCCGGGGACAGGACGATCCGGTCGGGGTGCAGCGCGCGGATCTCGTCCAGCGTCAGTTCGTCGTTGCGGATCACGCGGATGTCGGCGTCGATCGATCCGATCGCCTGCACCAGGTTGTATGAGAAGCTGTCGTAGCTGTCGATGAGCAGGATCATCGCATTCCCTCCCCCGCGATCCGCAGCGCGTCCAGTGTGGCGCCGGCCTTGTTCAGACATTCCTGGTATTCGTTGTCGGGCACCGAATCGGCCACGATGCCCGCGCCGGCGCGCACGAAGACACGGCCGTCCTGCGCGAAGGCGATGCGGATGCCGATGCACACGTCCATGTTGCCGGTGAAGTCGAGATAGCCGATCGCCCCACCGTAGACGCCGCGCTTGACGCCCTCCATCTCGCCGATCAGCTGGCAGGCGCGGATCTTCGGGGCGCCCGAGAGCGTGCCCGCGGGCAGGACCGCGGCGATGGCGTCGAGCGCGTCGCAGTCCTCGCGCAGTTCGCCGCGCACGTTGGAGGCGATGTGCATGACATGCGAGTAGCGTTCGATGTCGCGCAGCCGCTCCACCCGCACGGAGCCGAACCGGCTGACACGCCCCAGGTCGTTGCGTCCCAGATCGACGAGCATGTTATGTTCGGCCAGTTCCTTGGGGTCGGCGAGCAGTTCCCGTTCGAGCCGGAGGTCCTCCTCGTCGCTCGTGCCGCGCGGCCGCGTGCCCGCCAGCGGGAAGGTGTGCAGGACGCCGTTCTCCAGGCGGACCAGGGTTTCCGGCGAGGCGCCGGCGATCTCGATGTCGGTGCCGGACAGGTAGAACATGTACGGCGAGGGGTTGGTGACGCGCAGCACCCGGTAGGTGTCCAGCAGGCTGCCTTCGAACGGGGCGCTCAGCTGGTTGGACGGCACGATCTGGAAGATGTCGCCCTCGTGGATGTGTGTCTTGGCGCGTTCGACCATGGCCCGGAACTGGTCGCGGCTGAACAGCGCCGTGATCGGCCCGGTCAGCCGTCCTTCACCGTTCCGCCACCGCTCCCCCTCGCGCAGCAGCCGTTCGAGCCGGTCGAGTTCGGTGACGGCCTGGTTGTATGCGGCTTCGAGGTCGCCGTCCAGCGGCATGTTGACGATCAGGGTCACGGTCTGGCGCACGTTGTCGAAGGCCACGACCTTGTCGAACAGCATGAGTTCCAGGTCGCGCAGCCCGTGCGGGTTGTCCACGTCACGCCGGACCGTCGGCTCCGCGTATTTCAGGTACTCGAAGGCGAAGTAGCCGACCAGGCCGCCGGTGAATGGCGGCATGCCCTCGATGCGCGGGCTGCGGTACCGGTTGAGGATCTCCCGAATCCGCGCGGAGGGGTCGTCGGTGTGGAAGGTCGTGTCGCCGATGGTCATCCACCCGTCGGTGCAGGTCACCGCCAGCGACGGTTCGAACCCGAGGAAGGTGTACCGTCCGCGCCGTTCGCGGCCGACCACCGATTCCAGCAGATAGCAGCGGTCGGATACGGCCCTGAACGCGCGCAGCGCCTCGATCGGCGTGATGTCGTCGGCCAGGATCTCCCGGCTGACGGGTGCGATGGTGTATGCGCCTGAGGCGGCGACCCGTTGAATGGTGTCCAATGACGTGGTGGTGAACATGGTAGCGCTTTCGATCCGGCAGTCGGTTGGGGCATACAATACCGCGTCGTCGTTGCCGTGCATCCCGCATGTTCACGATGCAGACATCCACATATAACGCCGCAGGCCCCTCCCGGCGTTCGGGAGAGGCCTCCGGATTGTATGCGACACCGGTCCGCCGTCGGGCACGATATGCGGCCGGACGGGACCGGCGTACGGCGCTCAGGCGTTCCTGGCGTCCTTGCGGATCTTGGTGGCGTAGATCGCGGCGGCGATGGTGACCGCGAACACGATCCAGCCGAGCCAGTTCACGGAGGCGCCGAGCAACTGGCTGAGCACCACGGATATCATGCCAACGATGGCCAGGATCCAGGCGAGTACCATGAACACGCCGATCTTGGCGGGGTTCTTGGCGCCACGGATGTCCAGCGCGCCGAACACGATGTAGAACAGGCCCGAGATCAGCCACCAGATGGCCAGGGCGAGGCTCCACACCATTACGTTGAGGTCAAGACCATCGGCGACGGCCACGGTCTGGGTGGTGTCCACCACGCGCGCGCCGGCGATCATCACGCCGCCCGAGATGAGGTAGACGACGCCCAGCACGATGAACAGCACGCCGAACACCTTGAGTGCGCCGCGTTCCGCGGACACGGACTGGTTGGAGGAGGTCACAATGGTTCCTTTCCCGAAAGCTCTCTTCCTTTGGGCATGGATCCATCCATGCCCACCCTCAGTATGGACTGCATCGGCGGCCGTGTTCACCGCAAACAGCCCGAATGTTCCCCTTTTGCGGCAGAAACCGCCCATTCGGGGCGCATCGCGGTCAGTCCACTGATTTAAGGCTCTCCACCATATCCACCTTGTCGAGCCGGCCGCGCATGGCCAGCACCACCACGCCGCTGAACACCAAAGTGAGCAGGAAGGCGTACAGGTAGCTCAACGGATGGATGATCCGCCCGAACATCACCACATCCACCTCCACCGTGGTGATGACGAATCCCTCCAGCCAGGTGCCGAGCGCCAATCCGAACAGATCGCCGACCAGCGAGAGGATCGCGATCTCCCGGAAGATGTAGGCGTTGACCTCGCCGCGGGTGAATCCCAGCACCTTGAGCGTGGCGATCTCGCGCACGCGTTCGCCGATGTTGATGTTCGTCAGGTTGTACAGCACGATGAACGCCAGCGCCGCGGCCGAGACAATGAGCACCACCACGATCAGGTTGATCGAGCTCAACATCGTGGAATACGTCTCGATCGAGATCGCCGAGAACCCGACCGTGGACAGATGCGGCACCTCGCGCAGGGCGGCCGACAGGTCGTCCCTGGCGCGCTGGCCGTCCGGCGTCACCGCATACGTGGTCCGGTACGCGAGCTCGACGTCCATCCCGTCGTCCTGCGCCGCGGCTTGCCGCCAGGCTTCGGGCCCCACATAGACCATATTGCCCACGTAATTCTCCACGATGCCCGTGATCCGCGCCCGTGCGCCGCCGCCCGTGGCGTTGCCCATGCCGTCCTGCCGGTACAGGGTCAGCTCGTCGCCGACATGTAGGCCGAGCGTGGCGGCGGCCTTCTCGGTCACCAGCACTGCGTCGTCGTCGAATGCAACCGAGGTGTGACCCACGCGCTCGCGGAAAGTGATGACGTCGGACAGCGCCGCCGCCTTCTGCGGGACGATGACCTGCACGGCCAACGGGTCGGCGTCGTCCGTGCCCGCAACCTGCATGTTCTGCACATCCACGCGGGTCAGTTCGGTGGCGTCATGTTCGCGCAGCATGCGCCGCACCGATTCGAGATCCCCGTCGGTCGCGTTCGCGTCCAAGCTGACGACGGTGTTGTAGTGCTGGATCGTCCCGAACTGGTTGTCGATGATGTCCCAAATCGAATCATGCAGGCCGAAGCCGACGAGCATCAGCGCCGTGCAGCCGCTGATGCCGATGAGGGTCATGAGGAAACGCCGCTTGTAGCGGAAGATGTTCCGGCAGGTGACCTTCCAGGAGAACGACATCCGCCGCCACAACGGTCCGACGTGTTCGAGCAGGATGCGCTTGCCGGCCTTCGGCGGACGCGGCAGCATCAGCCGGGAGGGGGTCTCGCGCAGGCTGGACACCACGGCGAACCAGGTGCACAGCAGGGTCACACCGACGCCCAGACCGCCGGAGAGCAGTGCGGCACCCGGCTGGATCGGCAACGGCAACGATGGCGTGGGCACCGCGTAGATGATGGCGTACGCCTGCATGACGATATACGGCAGGACCTGGCTCAACGCGGCGATGCCGATGACGGCTCCGGTGACGCTCGCCGCGGCCGCGTACGTCAGATACTTGCAGGCGATGGTGCCGGTGCCGTAGCCGAGCGCCTTGTAAGTGCCGATCTCGATGCGCTCGTTCTCCACCATGCGGGTCATCGTGGTCAGGGCCACGAGTGCGGCCACCAGGAAGAACATGGCTGGGAACACGTCGGCGATGCTGTCCATGCGTTCGCTGTCCGCCTGATAGCTGGCCGCGCCCTCGCTCTGGGTGCGGTCGAGCACATAGAGTTCGGGAGGCTCCATGGCGTCGATTTCGGCCTGCGCGTCCGCCAGCTGCGCCTCGGCATCGGCGAACTGCTGTTCGGCTTGGGCCTGCTGCTGGCCGAGTTGCGCGCGGGCCGCGGCGATCTGGCCGTCACCGGGACTCAGCTGCGCGACGGCGTCGAGCTGTTGCGCCGACGCATCGAGCTGCGCCAGCGCCGCATCACGTTCGCCCTCATAGGTGGTGCGGCGTTCGTCCAGCTCCTGCTGGAGGGGGCGTGTGATGTCGTCCAGACGAGCGTCGGCCAGGGCGTCGGTCTTCCGCTCGATGCGGTCGGCGACCCGGGTCACGGCTTGTTCGTAGTCGTCGGATCCGCTTTCGTGGGCGTCCGCGCTCTCCACGGTGGCGTAGATCTCGGTGTACGCGGCGTCGGCGGCGAAGGCGGCGCGCGGCGCGTACAGGTACTGTTCGATCATGCCGGAGCCGAGCGTGGTCGACCCGAAGCTGACCGTGTACGGATAGTTCGAGGAGCTGACGGTGCCGACGACAGTGAATTCGCGGCTATCCAACGTCTCATCCAACGCATCGGTGCCGTAGAGCACGCGGACGGTCTGCCCGATCGCCGGTTTGCCGTTGGGGGCGTCCGCGGAGACCACGCATTCGTCCTCCGCCGCCGGCCATCGGCCGTCCCGCAGCAGCAGACGGTTCAGATAACCGTCGTCATCGGAGGCGACGGTCACGCCGTCGGACGTCTCGCCATCTGACGCGCCGTCCGGCAGCAGGGAGACGCGGACGGCGGTCTGTTCGTCGCCCGTCTGCATCATCACGTCGGTGGATATCGAGGGCATGGCATCCGCGATGCCCTCGATATCCCGCACGCGTTCCACATCGTCATCGGAGAACCCGAGCGTGGATATCAGCCGGATGTCCCACAGATGCGTGCCGTCGTAATACCGGTCGGCGGCCACACGCATGTCGGGGCCGCTCATCTGCAGTCCAGCGAAGAAACCGCAGCCGAGCGCCACGATGCCGATGATGGCCAAGAACCGACCGAGCGAACCTCGGATGGAACGCCGGGCGACCTTGGCGAACGCGCCGTGCATCAGACCAGCGAGCCTTCGGGCTTATAGGCCGGGCCGTCGCTGATCGAGACGGCGAAGACGTGCAGGGACTCGGCCTTGGACCTGGCGTCGATGATCTGCTCGCGCACGCGCTCGGGTGCGGTGCCGCCCTTGCCGCGGCGTGCGGCCACCGAGCCTTCGGTGGAGAGCACCTCGCGCACCTGCGGGGCCTTGTCGGCGGGCAGATATCCCTCGAATACCGTGATGAAGTCATCGTCGGTCAGGTCCCACAGCTCCTGGCCACGTTCCTCGGCGATCTTGACGCAGGCGCCGGAGAGCTCATGCGCGTGGCGGAACGGCACGCCGTTGCGCACCAACCATTCGGCGATGTCGGTGGCCAACGCGAACCCGGTCGGCGCCTCGGCGGCCAGACGGTCGGTGTCGAAGCGCATCGTGGCCACCATACCGGTGAAGGCGGGCAGCAGCACCTCCAGGGTGTCGACCTGGTCGAACACGGCCTCCTTGTCCTCCTGCAGATCGCGCGCGTACGCGGTGGGCAGGCCCTTGAGCGTGGCCAGCAGACCGGTCAGGTCGCCGATGAGGCGGCCGGACTTGCCTCGCGCCAGTTCGGCGATGTCCGGGTTCTTCTTCTGCGGCATGATCGACGATCCGGTGGAGTAGGCGTCATCCAGCCGCACGAACGCGAACTCCTGCGTGTTCCAGATGATGATCTCCTCGCTCAGACGCGAGATGTCCACGCCGAGCATGGCCGCCACGAACGCGAACTCGGCGACCAGATCGCGCGAGGCGGTGCCGTCGATCGAATTGTCGGTGACACGGGAGAACCCGAGTTCCACGGCCACGTTCTGCGGGTCCAGACCGAGCGTGTTGCCGGCCAGGGCGCCGGAGCCGTACGGGCTGGCGTCGATGCGGGCGTCCCAGTCCACCAGGCGCTGCACGTCGCGCAGCAGCGGCCAGACGTGGGCCATGAGCTGATGGGCGAGCAGCACCGGCTGGGCGTGCTGCATATGGGTGCGCCCGGGCATGACCGCGTCCCCGGCCTGCTCGGATTGAGCGATCAGCGCGTTGACCAGGTCGAGCGTGAGCCCCGCGACGCGGCGGGCGTGGCGGCGCAGCCACATGCGGATCAGGCAGGCGATCTGGTCGTTGCGCGAACGCCCCGCACGCAGCTTGCCGCCCAATTCGTCCCCGGCGATCTCCAGCAGGCCACGCTCCAACGCCGTGGCCTCGTCCTCGTCGTCCTCGATCGGCGCGAACGCCCCGGAGTCCACGCGGCGCTGCAGCTCGTCGAGGGCGTCCTCCATGCGGTTGAGCTCGTCCGCGGTCAGCAGGCCCGCGCGGCCGAGCGCCCGCGCGTGGGCGCGCGACCCGGCGATGTCATCATCGGCCAGACGCCAGTCGAACTGGGTGGATTTGGAGAGCCTGGCGAGCTCGGGCGAGGGACCGGAGGAGAACCGGCCGCCCCACAGTGCAAGATGTTCGTTCTGTTCAGTCATATGTCCACCTTAATACGAGTCCTCCCTCCGGCGGGATGTCGCCGGAGGGAGGACGTGATGGGATCGATTACTCGACGGTGTTGTCCGGCACCTCGATGCCGTTGCCGAACTTGACGTCGCGGGCGGCGGCCACGCGGGTGGGCAGGCCGTAGATCTCGATGAAGCCGTTGGAGGCGTTCTGGTCGAAGCTGTCACCCGAATCGTAGGTGGCCAGGTTGTAGTCGTACAGCGAGGTCTCGGAGCGGCGTCCGGTGACCACGGCGCGGCCGCCGTGCAGGATCATGCGGATCTCGCCGGAGACGTACTGCTGGGTGTCCTCGATGAACGCGTTGAGCGACTTGACCGCCGGGGAGAACCACTGCGCGTCATAGACCAGCTCGCCCCAACGCTTGTCGATGTCGCGCTTGATGCGGTGCTGTTCGCGCTCCAGGCAGCAGTTCTCGAGCTCCTGGTGGGCGGTGATCAGCGCCACCGCGCCCGGGCACTCGTACAGCTCGCGGGACTTGATGCCGACCAGGCGGTCCTCGATCAGGTCGATGCGGCCGATGCCCTGCGCGCCGGCGCGGCGGTTCATCTCCTCGATGGCCTGCAGCGGGGTCACGTCACGACCATCGATCTTCACCGGGATGCCCTGCTTGAATTCGATGATGACCTCGTCCTCCACCGGGGGGAAGGCCGGATCGTCGGTGTAGGCGTAGCAGTCCTTGGTCGGGCCGTTCCACGGATCCTCCAGGAAGCCGGTTTCGATAGCGCGGCCCCAGACGTTCTGATCGATCGAGTACGGGCTCTTCTCGGTCTGCACGATCGGCAGCTGGTGCTCCTTGGCGTAGGCGATCTCCACGTCGCGGGTCAGCGACAGGTCTCGGATCGGGCTGATGGCCTTGAGCGTGGGGTCGATGGACTGGATCGACACCTCGAAGCGCACCTGGTCGTTGCCCTTGCCGGTGCAGCCGTGGGCGATGGTGTCGGCGCCGAACTGGTGGGCGGCGCGCACCAGATGCTTGGTGATCAGCGGGCGGGAGATGGCGGAGACCAACGGGTAGACGCCTTCATACATGGCGTTGGCCTTGAGCGCCAGCATGCAGTACTCGTCGGCGAACTCGTTGCGGGCGTCGACGACGTAGGCCTCGACCGCGCCGCAGGCCAGCGCGCGCTCCTTGATGGTCTCCAGGCTTTCGCCACCCTGACCGACGTCCAGCGAGACGGCGACCACGTCCTTGCCGGTGCGGTCCTTCAGGTACGGGATGGCCACGGAGGTGTCCAGGCCTCCGGAGTAGGCCAATACGATGCGGTTCTTGTCACTCATGTTCTGCCCTTTCTATCGAACGCTGACTGCAAGTATATGCATAGGCTTGTATAAATATTCACTATCGGTGCGTCGTGACGCCAACCGGACGTCACTGCTCCGATGTGGTCTTGGAGGCGATGTCGAGCAGCCACTTGGATCGGGCCGAGGCCATGGCCTCATCCGCGCAGATGACCATGACGGTGTCATCCCCGGCTATGGTGCCGAGCACGCCGTCAAGCGGCTGCTTGTCGATCACGCTGGCCACATACTGCGCGGCACCGGATGGCGTGTGCACGACGATCAGGTTGCTGGCGCTGGCCACCGAGGTCACCAACCCCGACAGGACCCGTGACATCTGCTGTTCGCCCTTGCCCCCGGCATGCGGGGCGGGGTTCTGCTGGCGACCGCCGATCGTGTAGGCCACGGTGCCATCCGCCAGACGGGTCTTCACCGCGCCCAGTTCATCCAGGTCACGGCTCAGCGTGGCCTGCGTCACCTCGATGTCCTCATCGGCCAGGATCTGCGAGAGCTGGGACTGCGAGGTGATGACGTACTTGAGCAACGCCTCCTCGACCGCGCGCAGGCGGGCGGCCCGGGTTGCGGGCCGCTGCAACGGATTCGCTTCCGACATGTCCGCCTCTCAGGCTCAGGACAGCAGATCGGCGTCGCCACGCTGCTGGCCGATCAGCCAGGTGAGCAGCGCCTTCTGCGCGTGCAGGCGGTTCTCGGCCTCGTCCCACACCACGGACTGCGGACCGTCGATCACCGAAGCGGTGACCTCCTTGCCGCGGTAGGCCGGCAGGCAGTGCTGGAACAGCGCATCGGGCTTGGCCAACGCCATGAGCTCGTCATTGACCTGGTAGTTCCAGAACGGCTTGGAACGCACCGCGTACTCGGCCTCCTCGCCCATCGACACCCAGGTGTCGGTGAAGATGCAGTCGGCGTCCTTCGCTGCCTCCTGCGGGTCGGTGGTCACCAGGATCGACCCGCCGGTCTGCGCGGCGATGCGCTCCGCATCGGCCACGATCTGCGGGTCGGGCAGATACCCGTACGGCCCGGCCACGCGCACGTGCATGCCGGCCACCGCGCCGCCCAGCAGATACGAGTTGGCCATGTTGTTGGCCGCGTCGCCGAAGTAGGCGATCGTCATGCCCGGCAGGGCGTCCACGCCGCCGCGGAACTGGACGATGGTCAGCAGGTCGGCCAGGATCTGGCAGGGGTGGAAGGCGTCGGTCAGCGCGTTGACCACCGGCACGGTGGCGTATTTCGCCATCTCCTCAACGCGGTCCTGTCCGAAGGTACGCCAGACGATGGCGGAGGTCATGCGGGTGAGCACGCGGGAGGTGTCGGCGACGGGCTCGCCGCGCCCCAGCTGGGAACCAGACTTGTCGATGACCAGCGGGTACCCGCCGAGTTCGGCGACGCCGGTGGCGAAGCTGGAACGGGTGCGGGTGCTGGGCTTGTCGAACAGGACGGCGACCGCCTGCGGCCCCTCGAACGGACGGTGGTAGAACCGGTTCTCGCGGAACTTCATGCCGAGTTCGAGGATCTGCTTCTGCTCCTCATGGGTTACGTCGTCGTCGCGCAGCATGTGGCGCAGTTGTCCGGTCATGGCTTTCTCCTTATGCGTGGTGTGGTGGGTTTCAGTCGTTGGGAAGGTCGTTGGGGACGACGGCGAAGATGGCGATGGCCTCATCGACATCCTGCTCGCTGACGATCAGCGGCGGCGCCAGACGCAGCGCGTCGGGAGCCACGGCGTTGACGATCAGCCCGTGCTCCAGCGCCCAATTCATGGCGGCGTGCGCGCACGGGTGCGTCAGCTGGATGGCGTTGAGCAGACCGCGGCCGCGCACGTACTCGAACAGCGGGTTGTCCGAGGCCATGATGCCCTGGCGCAGCTGTTCGCCGCGCGCCTCGGCGTTGGCGATCAGGCCCTCCTGTTCGATGACGTCGAGCGTAGCCAGCGCCGCGGAGGCGGCCAGCGGGTTGCCAGCGAACGTGGAACCGTGGGTGCCCGGGGAGAACAGGGCAGAGAGCTTCTCGCCGAAGGCGATCATGCCGCCCATCGGGAAGCCGCCGGCCACGCCCTTGGCGAACGTGACGATATCCGGCGTGATGCCGCCGGACAGGTCCTCGCGCTGGAACGCGAACCACGCGCCGGTGCGTCCGATGCCGGTCTGCACCTCATCGATGATCAGTAGCGCATCGTTGGCGTCGCACATGGCGCGCACCTTGGCCACATAGTCGGCACCGAGCGGACGGACGCCCGCCTCGCCCTGGATGAGCTCCATGATGACCGCCGCCACCGGCCCCTTGCCGTACCGCCCCAGGCCGGTCTGGCCGAACGCCTCGTACAGGGCTATCGGGTCGCCGGCCTCGACGAATTCGATGTTCGGCACCAGCGGTTCGAACGGCGTGCGGATGACCGGCTTCCAGGTGGCCGACAACGCGCCCAGCGTGCGACCGTGGAACCCGTGGGTCAGCGCGATGATGCGGGCCGGCTTGCCGCCGATCTCCGGCGCGGCGCCCGGCAGCGTGCGCCCGTACAGCTTGGCGAGCTTCAGGGCCGCCTCGTTGCCTTCGGTGCCCGAATTGCCGAAGTACACGTGCGAGCCCTCCGGTGCGCCGGCCAGCTTGACCAGACGCGCGGCCAGCTCGATCTGCGGCTCGGTGGCGAAGTAGTTGCTGGTGTGCGCCACCTTGGCGGCCTGGGCGCTGACGGCCTGCACCCAGGCGGGGTGGGCGTAGCCGAGCGAGTTGACGGCGATGCCCGCCAGGAAGTCAAGGTATTCGTTGCCGTCCACATCCCAGATGCGGGTGCCCTGCCCGTGGTCCATCACACGCAGCGGCGTGCCGAACACGTTCATGTGCACGCGCGAGTACTCGCCCAGCCACTTGCTGCCCTCGGGGCCGAGCGTTTCGATGGTCTGCGATTCATCTGCCATAGGAACTCCTCATTTCCACGCCGTCTTCCGGCACCACCATCGTACCGATACCGGCGGTGGTGAAGATCTCATTGAGAATCGAATGCGGCTTGCGGCCGTCGATGATGTGCGCCTGGGGCACGCCGCCGTCCAAGGCGCGCACGCAGGCCTCCATCTTGGGCCGCATGCCGCTCTCCAGGTCGGGAAGCATGTCGCGCAGGTTCTCCACGCCGATGCGGCCGATCAGCGAGTTGCGGTCCGGCCAGTCGGCATACAGGCCGTCCACATCGGTCAGGATCACCAGCTTGCGCGCGCCGAGCGCCGCGGCCAGGGCGGCGGCGGCCGAATCGGCGTTGACGTTGAGCACCTGCGTGGCGTCGTCCTCGTTCGGCGCGACCGAGGAGACCACGGGGATGCGTCCGGCGTTGATCAGGTCCTCGACGGCCGACGCGTCCACGCTCACCACATCGCCCACCAGGCCGATGTCGGTGGCCCGGCCGTCGATGACCGGCCTGCGCTGCATGGCGGAGAACAGGGCGCCGTCCTCGCCGGACAGGCCGACGGCGAACGGGCCGTGCGCGTTGATCAGGCCGACCAGCTCGCGCGAGACCTTGCCGGTGAGTACCATGCGCACCACGTCCATGGCTTCGGGCGTGGTGACGCGCAGTCCGCCGCGGAACTCCGATTCGATGCCCAGCGCGTCGAGCATCCGCGAGATCTGCGGGCCTCCCCCGTGCACCACAACCGGGTGCAGGCCCACCTGGCGCAGGAAGACCATGTCCTCGGCGAAGCACTGCTTCAGGTGTTCGTCGACCATGGCGTTGCCGCCGTATTTGACCACGATGCGTTGTCCGGCGAACTCCTCCAGCCAGGGCAGCGCGTCGATGAGCACCTCGGCCTTCTGGTCGGGGGTCAGGTCGGTGTGGACGTCCAGATGGTATCCGGGGCCTTTCCAAGTTGTCATGATGGTTGTTCAGCTTTCGTAATCGGCATTGATATGCACATATTCGTGGGTCAGGTCGTCGGTCCATACGGTCGCCTCGGCGTCGCCGGCGTTCAGGTCGATGTCGATATGCACCTCCCGCGGCGTCATATCCACCTCGGAGCGGTCGCGGCCGGGCTTGCCGCCGTCGCAGATGCGCACGCCGTTGATGTCCACGGTCACCCGGTTCGGGTCGTACGGCGCCACGGTTTCGGGAACCGTGCCCAGGGAGCTGACGACGCGCCCCCAGTTCGGATCGTTGCCCGCGATCGCGCACTTGAGCAGGTTCGATGCGGCCACGGCGCGCCCGCAGGCCAATGCGGCGTCCTCGCTGGTCGCGCCGGCGACGGTGATCCGCACGTCATGGCTGGCGCCCTCGCCGTCGCCGATGATCTGGCGGGCGAGCGCGGCGCAGGCTTGCGCCACCAGCGCGTTGAACTCGTCGGGGTCCGGTTCGACGCCCGAGGCGCCGGAGGCCATGAGCAGCACCGTGTCGTTGGTGGACATGCAGCCGTCCACGTCGATGCGGTTGAACGAGGTGTCGACGCCGACGGCCAACGCCGCCTGCATCTGCCCGGCGGTCACCACCGCGTCGGTGGTGATGACGCACAGCATGGTGGCCAGCTGGGGGGCGATCATGCCCGAGCCCTTGACCATGCCGCCGATGCGGTAGCCGTTGCCTTCGATCTCGACGGTTTTCGGCTTGGTGTCGGTGGTCATGATGGCGTGCGCGGCGTCCGCCCCGGCCTGGGCAGTATCCGCCAGCGCCGCATGGGCGGCCGCGGCGCCGGCCAGGACGTTGTCCAACGGCAGCAGCTCGCCGATCAGACCGGTCGAGCATACGGCCACGTCATCGGGCGTGCAGCCGAGCAGTTCGGCCACCGTGGCGGCGGTGGCGGAGGACTGGTCGTACCCGGCCCGTCCGGTGCAGGCGTTCGCCCCGCCCGAGTTGAGGATCACGGCCTTGGCATGGCCATCGGCCACGACGCCCCGGGTCCACTGCACGGGCGCGGCGCAGAACCGGTTCGGCGTGAACACGCCGGCCATCGCATCCAGCGGGCCGTCGTTGACCACCAGGGCCAGATCCTTCTTGCCGTCCACGGCGGAGATGCCGGCCTCCACGCCGGCCGCCCTGAATCCCTTGGCGAACGTCACGCTCACGGTGCCACTCCAATCTTCGTCAGTCCCTGATCCTCAGGGAGTCCCAGTGCGATGTTCAGTGATTGCACGGCCTGTCCGGCGGTGCCACGGTTGAGGTTGTCGATGGCGGCGAACGCGAGCAGACGGTTCGCCTTGCGGTCCACGACCACCTGCAGATGGGCCGCGTTCGATCCGATGATGTTCTGCGTGGCCGGCAGCACGCCCTCCGGCAGCACGACCATGAACTCCTGGCCGGCGTAGGCTCGCTCCCAGATCGCGTGGATGTCGGCATCGCTCATCGCGGCCCCGCGGTCGGTCAGACGGGCGGAGACCGAGGCCAGGATGCCGCGCGACATCGGGGCCAGGATCGGCGTGAACCCGAGTGTGAAGCGGTCCGCGTCGGCGGCCGTCAGGCCTGCCGCATGGGCCAGGTTCTGCAGGATCTCGGGGATATGGCGGTGCGTGCCGCCCACCGAGTAGGGCACCGCGGATCCGAACGCCTCCGCGGCAAGCAGATTCGCACGCTTGAGGTTCTTGCCGGCGCCCGAGTAGCCGACGACCAGATCGGCCACGATATCGGTGGTCTCGACCAGCCCTTCGGCCACTGCCGGTTGCAGCGCAAGCGTGACGGCCGTCACGTTGCAGCCGGGACCGGCGATGCGTCGGCTTCCCCGAAGCGCGCAGCGCTGCCGGACATACCCGCCCTCGGAATCCTTGCCGACAACGAGCTCGGGCATGCCGTACGTCCAATGCTCATAGAAATCCCCTCCGTAGTAGGCATCCCACGCGGAGCGTTCCTCGAGCCGGTGGTCGGCCCCCAGATCGATGACGACGGCGTTGGGGTCAAGCTGCGCGGCGAGCGCCCCGGAAGCCCCATGCGGCAGTGCCAGGACGATTACGTCATGGCCGTTGAGCGCCTCCGCAGTGGTGTCCTCCACAACCAGATCAGCCAATTGCGGGATGTGGGGCATGTGCAGGCCCAACCGATCCCCCACCGAGGAATGTCCCGCCACGCAGGTCACCTCGAACGCGGGGTGCGCCGCCAGGATGCGCAGCGCCTCGCCTCCCGCATATCCTGTGGCCCCTGCCACGGCGACCGTGTATTTCGCCATTTCGCGTCACCTTTCCGCGCATGACCGTCATGCACTCCGAATACATCACCCAGCATACACATTATGCAGTACATTGCATATTATGCACGCCAAGTCGATGGGCGGTCTTATGGCCGCAGCGGCGATGTCCCGCACCGCCCCACACTTAGAACAGATGCAGCGAACGGAACTCGTCCAGCACATCGGACCATGTCCGCTTGCCCATTTTGTCCTTGATATTGCGGTGATAGGAGAAGACCGTGCTTTCGGCGATACCGAGCTCGCGGGCTATGCGGGAGGAGGACACGCCTCCCAGCGTCATGGCGATGACGCGTTTCTCCGATTCGCTCAACGGCCTGGTCCGAGGTCGCCCCCGACCCTTCGCCAGGCTCTGCTCCACGGTGGGGAAATCCGTGTTGTCCGGATAGCCGGCCCCGCCCGCCGCGGCGGCAAGCACCTCGGGCAGCTCCTCTACCAGCCGTTTCTTGTCGAGGAGCGCCTGCCCGCCCGCATCCCGCAAAGGCTTGCGATAGGTATCCATGTGGTAGGACGTCATGCCCACCACGGCGCAACGCGATCCCATCTCACGTATCGAACGGCATACGCCTACGCCATCCATCCCGGAGAGCGCCATGTCCAGGAACAGCACATCGGTCCGATGCACGTCGAAACAGCATCGATGGATGGCCGTGGCCACGTCACTGCTGCCCCATACGTCGAGACTGACCTCGTCACGGCGGTTGAGGCGCCCCAGCAGCGCCTTCATGTACTCGACGCTCAGGCTATCGTTATCCAGCACCCCGATTCGGAGCGTCGTCCGCATGCTCATATCACGCATGGCACCACCTTACCCCCCATCAATGCCGCCATACCGACACATATGGCACCGCATGACGAGACAACACCGCTCTATGCGCGGATTGAGGTGGTTCCCTCCCCACCCTCTTGATCAACCATGCCGCCCAGCAGCTGCTGATACAGATCCATGGCGCTCAGGCCGTTGATCATCAGCCATATGGTCGCCACCGTATACAGCGCGTTGATGATGACGGCGGCCAACGCCAGTCCGTAGCCCTTCATACGGAAGTTCCTGGTTCGCCACATCGCCACGCCGCCCATGATCGCCGGCAGCACCGGCACCGGCATCAACAGGGCGAACACCAGCGAGAGGATGGCGTAGAAATCCCAATGGCCATACAGCGGGTTCTGCCGCGGGTCGTCCATGTCGATGCCGTGGAACGGCTGGGGGCCGCCATTGCCCGTTTCGGAACCGCCTGCGGACGGGGAGTCGTACCGGGGTTGCCCGAATGAGTCGCCAGGACCATACAATCCATTGGGAGCATACGGCTCCGCGGAACCGCGGTCGGGCATGGCTTGCGGATTACCGGAGCCGTTCTCCGGGGCTGGCTCGCTCCGTTCCGCTTCGGGGCGCCCGTACACGTAAGGATCGTATCCGGCGGGATACTGGCTGGCCATGGCCCCGTACTCAGGCTGGTTCACCTGTCCGTATTCCGGCTGCGCTCCAGATCGTTCGGTCGACGCATCCGGCTGCGACTGATCGTTCGATGCGGTCATGGACTGATACTCCTTACTGTGGTGGTCGGTGATGCACCGGTTGGTACTGATGATACGAAACGGGCTTGTCTTCCCTGTATCCCCGGGAAGACAAGCCCGCATCCGCCATGACTCAGGCGCGCAGCTGGGCGCCCAGTTCGGCCGCCCTGTCGATGATGGCCTTGCGGATGGTCTCGCTGTCCTCGGAGCCGAGCGTGCGGTCGACCGCACGGAACGTGACGGCGTAGGCGAGCGACTTCATGCCCTCGCCCACCTGGTCGCCGGTGAACACGTCGAACAGCTCGATGGATTCCAACACCTCGCCGGCCGCCTCACGGATCACCGACTCCAACGCCGCGGCCGTGACCGACTGGGGAACCGTGAACGCCAAATCCTGCTTGACGGGCGGGAACGTGGAGATCGGCCTGGCCTGGATCGGGGCGTTGTCCAATGCGGCGAACAGCGCGGTCAGATCCAGTTCGAAGGCCGCGGAATGCGCCGGGAAGCCGAGCGCCTCGTTGACATGAGGATGCAGTTCGCCCACCATGCCCACGGCGGTCTGCCCGGCCAGCACACGCGCCATGCGGCCCGGATGCCACTGCGCGGGCACGTCGTCCGGAGCGGGCTGGTCCAGCATCAGATCGGCGCCCAGCCGGTCCGAGATCCTGCGCACCGCCTCCACGGCGTCGCTCCAGTCCACGGCGCGGCGTTCGCCCAGCCAGCCGGTCTCCACCGCATTGCCGGTCAGGATGCCCGCCACATGCATCGGCTGCGCGGGCAGACCGGCGTCAAGCGCCGCCAGCTGCTCGTCGGTGGGGCGCACGCCGCCCGGCAGTGCCGGAATCGCCGGGGCCTGTGGATTCCACAGGTACACGTGGCCGATCTCATACAGCGAGACGTTCTCCAGACCGCGGCGCAGGTTCAGCCGCACGGTCTGCGCCAGCGTCGGCAGGATGTCGCGGCGCAGGAACGGACGGTCGCCGGCCAGCGGATTGGCGATCTCCACGCTCACGCGCTTGATCTCGTCCGCGTCGTACGCGAACGCGCGGTAGTCCTCGTCGCCCACGAACGGATAGGTCAGGGCCTCCACCAGACCGTATTCCGCCAGCTCGTCGGCCACCTGGCGCTTGCGGCGCTGATCGTCGGTCAGTCCGACCTCGCCCTCCACGGGGGCCGGGGGCACGGTCACCGGAATCTCGTCATACCCGACCAGTCGGGCGATCTCCTCGACCAGGTCGCACGGCTCGTTCAGATCGGGGCGCCAGCTCGGCGGCATGATCGAGAACTCGCCGTTGCCGCCGCCGGCCACACCGCAGCCGATATCGGTCAGGATCTCGCAGATCCGGTTCACATCGGTGTCCAGTCCGGTCACGCGCGCGACCTCGGTGGACTTGAAATGGATCGCGCGACGGCGCGGCACGTTGTTCACGTCGGTCGGATGTTCGGAAGCCTCGCCGTTGCCGTAGCGGATCAGCAGCTCGGCGGCCATCTGCGCGGCGGCGGGCTGCAGCTGCGTGTCCACGCCGCGTTCGAAACGGCGGGAGGCCTCGGACGGGGTCTTGTGGCGGCGGGCGGAGCGCGCGATCGACACCTGGTCGAAGTGCGCGGCCTCCAGCAGGATGTTCTTGGTCTCGGCCGTCACCTCGCCGTACAGGCCGCCCATCACGCCGGCCAGACCGATGATGCGCGATCCGCGCTCACCGTTCGGGGAGTCGGTGATCAGCAGGTCCTCCACGCTCAGCTCGTGGTCCTTGCCGTCTAGGGTGACCAGATGCTCGCCTTCGCGGGCGCGTCGCACCACGATCGGGCCTTCGAGCTTGTCCATATCATAGGCGTGCATCGGCTGGCCCAGATCGAGCATGACGTAGTTGGTCACGTCCACGGCCAGCGAGATCGAACGCACGCCGGCGCGGATCAGGCGGCGGCGCATCCAGTTCGGCGTCTTGGCGGACGGGTCGAAGCCGTGGATGGCGCGGGCGTAGTAGCGGTCGCAGCCGGGCACGCCATGGATCGGATTGTCGTCCTCGATCGATACCTCGATGTCCGTGGGGGTACCGGGTTCCAGCCCTTCGGTGGCCGGGGTCTTCCCGTCCAGCGCGCTCACCGGATCGACATAGGCGGCGCCGGTGGAATGGTGGTATTCGCGGGCCACGCCACGGTACGAGAGCGCGTAGCCGCGGTCCGGCGTGATGTTGATCTCCAGCAGCGGCTGGTCCAGATGCAGCAGGTGCATCGCGTCGTCGCCCGGCTTCAGGGCCGCGTATTCGGCGGGGGTGAAGCCGTACTCGCGCAGCAGGATGATGCCGTCGTGGCTGTCGCCCAGGCCCAGCTCGCGTTCGGAGGCGCACATGCCGTTGGAGATGTGGCCGTAGGTCTTGCGCGGTTCGATGCGGAAGTCGCCGGGCAGCACGGCGCCTGGCAGCGTGACGACGACCTTCTCCCCGGCCTTCATGTTCGGGGCGCCGCACACGATGCCGCGGGGCACCTTGTTGCCGTTCTCATCGACCTCGTTGTATTCCTCGCCGACGTCCACATGGCACCAGTTGATGGTCTTGCCGTTCTTCTGCGGTTCGGGAGTGGCGTCCACCACGTAGCCGACCACGATCGGACCGGTCACCTGGGAGGCGTGGATCTCCTCCTCCTCCAGGCCGACCTTGACCAGATCCCTGGCCAGCTGCTCGTACGTCAGATCCTCGGGGACCTCGACGTGGTCCTTGAGCCAATCAATATCAACCATAGGCATGGGCTTCTCACTCTCCCATCACGAATTGCTTGCTGAATCGCACGTCGCCCTCGACCAGGTCGTGCATGTCGTTGATGTCATGGCGCAGCAGCAGCGTGCGCTCGATGCCCATGCCGAACGCGAAGCCGGTGTACACGTCCGGGTCCAGGCCGGCGGACTTCAGCACGTTCGGGTTCACCATGCCGCAGCCGCCCCATTCGAGCCAGCCCGCGCCGCCCTTCTTGTCCGGGAACCACAGGTCGAGCTCGGCGCTCGGCTCGGTGAACGGGAAGTAGCTCGGGCGCAGACGGGTCTTGGCCTCCGGGCCGAACATGGCCACGGCCAGCTTGTCCAGCACGCCCTTCAGGTCGGCCATGGTCAGGTGCTTGTCCACGGCGAGCGCCTCGCACTGGTGGAACACCGGGGTGTGCGTGGCGTCCAGCTCGTCGGTGCGGAACACGCGGCCCGGCGAGGCGATGTACAGCGGCACGCCGTATTCGAGCAGCGCGCGCACCTGGTCGGACGAGGTCTGTGTGCGCAGCACCATGTTCGAGCCCACGAAGCCCGCGGCGTCACGCGCCTGCGAACCCTTGACGTAGAAGGTGTCCTGCATCTGACGCGCCGGATGGTCGGGGCCGAAGTTCAGCGCGTCGAAGTCGAACCATTCGGTCTCCACCTCCGGGCCGGAGGAGATGCGCCAGCCCATCGAGATGAAGAAATCCTCCCAGTCCTCCATGACCTTGGCCAGCGGATGGCGCGCACCCAGCGGCTTGCGACGGATCGGCAGCGTCATGTCCACGGTTTCGGAGGCCAGCGCGCGGGCCTCCTCCTCGGCCTTCAGCTCGGTCTCCCTGGCGCCGAACGCGCGGCCGAAATCGGCGCGCAGCTTGCCCATAAGCTTGCCGGCGTCCTTCTTCTGGTCGGCGGGCAGCGCGCCGATGGCCTTGCTGGCCTGCGTCATCGCCGAATCGGCGCCCGCATACTGCGTCTTGATGGCTTTCAGTTCCTCCGTGCTGGAGGCGTTCTCTATCCTCGCGATGCCTTCGGCGACCGCCTCGGTCACCGCCTGAGCATCGAACACCGCTTGTTGTGCCACGAGCTCCCTTTCCTACGTCTTCCTACATCGTCAACCGCGCGACAAACCCGCAAAAGCGCGATTTACCGGCGTTTTACGACTTTACATTCTCCCAAAGCGACTCGACATAGCCATGCTCATCAGCATGACGGCAGCGCTCGTGCCCAGATTCAGCGACTCCGCCCGGCCGTAGATCGGAATCGAAACCACCGTGTCCGAACGCTCCAGCACGTCGTCCGGCAGGCCCCGCGCCTCGTTGCCGAACAGCACCGCCCGGTCGGTGTCGCGGCCGCCGTCACCGCCCAACAGTTCGGGCAGCGGCACCGGACGATTCCCGGGCGTACCGTACACGTCGGCAGCCGTCACCGCCAGTCCCCGCTCCGAGCACCATGTGAAGAATTCCCCGGTCGTCATCGTCAGCACCGGCAGGTGAAACAGCGAACCGGCCGTGGCACGGATCACCTTCGGGTTGAACATGTCCACGCACTCGTCCACGAACACGACCGCTGCACAGCCCGCGGCATCGGCCGCGCGAATCACCGTGCCCGCGTTGCCGGGGTCACGCACCTGCCAGAAGGCCGCCACCAGTGATGGACTTCCGCCCGAACCTCCGACTCCCGGCGTTTCGGGGACGGCGCCGGTCATCGCATCCCTTATGACCTGCATGTCCCCCACCGCCACAATGCCCTGCGCGTCACGGCTCATCCGTTCGATGACCCCGGCGCTGCACAGATGCACATAGACGCCGTGGGACAACGCCTCCGCCACAATCGGGGCCAGCAGCGCCGGCACCGGAATCCCTTCGTATAACCCGTCCGGCATCTGCGCGTAGCCATGCCGGACGAGCAATGCCGTATCGGCATGCCCGGCGCCGTCCGAATCGTCGACAGCCACGTACACGTCGCGTACGGCCTCGGGCATGCACCGCACGGCCTCGCGCACGGATTGGGGTCCCTCGACCAGGAACCGGCCCGAACGTTCGCGCGACCGCCGGTTGGAGAGGTCCGCGACACGGCGCACGCGCTCGGATTTCGGATTGTCGATGATGTTCTGGTGAATCGGCATACCCACCACCCTACCGTTCCCACGGCGGCATGGGATGCATGACGCCGCCGGGCGGCGTCACCGGAACCTGCGGCGCGCGCGGGACTCGCCCTGTTCCGGGTCAGCGTACGGCACGCGCGCATACAGCACCCAGGAATCGTCCTCCTGACCGACGGACATAGTTCCGCCGAGGCCCTCGATCTCCTCGCGGTGCAGACGCAGCCCGTTGCCGCCCGGCAGATCCAGGATCGTGTCAATGTCGCCGTTGTCCCGCTCCCCGTCGGGCAGCTCGTTCATCCCCACGATCTCCGCGTGGCGTTCGCCGAGCGTGATGGCCACGGTGTACACGGCGTCGCCGCGGCGGCCGTGCCGCATGATGTTCGTGAACGTCTCGTCGATCATGGGCAGCAGGCAGGATTGGCGGGCCGCGGCGTCCTTGCCTCCGAACGGCATGGGCCGATGGGTGTGGTCGATCACGCGGGCGTCGCCGCGGATCCCGGCTTCGGACAGCCGGCGCGACCATGCGGCGACGCGCTCGTGCAACGTCTCGGACAGCCCATCGTCGCCTCCCCCCGAGGCATTGGCGTCGTCATCCGTAGTATTCAGCTGCCGGATGACGGTATGTACACCGTCCAGCACGCGCCTGGACTGCTCATTGATCTGCCGCCACGCTTCCGCCTGCTCCGGATCGCCGCAACGGCGCAGCTGGCGCTGCGAGACGCGGGCGATATTGACAGGTCGCCGGTCACCGAATCGTGGATCATGCGCGCCACCTCCACGCGGTGGACCAGTTCCTGCGCACGTTCGGTCTGCAGCTGCGCCTCCATCAGCTTGGACCGGTTGCGGCTGACCTGGCCGAAGTTCAGGATCAGCAGCAGCAGGAACGTGAGCACCGGGGCGCTGTTCAGGGCCAGATTCCAGCTGGTGTCCGGGAACCGCCACGCCTGCACGTAGATGCCGACCAGCACCGGGACCGCGGCGACCAGCCCCAGGCGCATGCTGGTGTCATACACCAGCGTGCCCAGCATGTACGCCATCGCCACCGCCTGCCATCGCGAGTTTGCGCCGAGCTTGTGCATGGCGCGCTGCCCGTGCTTCTTGACCGTCTCCGGCGTGATGTTCAGCGTCTCGGCGATCGCCTGGATGGACATACCCGCGGCGAAGGAGTCCATGACCTCGAATTCACGGTCGGTCAGCACGGCGTTGACGGAGGTCTGGTTCTTCAGCCGCACGTGCGCGGTCAGGGCGATCTCGAATCCATCGCCCCACGTCCCGCCGGAGGCGATGGTACGGATGGCGGTGACGATCTGCTGGTCATCGGACTTGCCGATGATGCCCTGCGCGCCCGCCAGCGAGGCCTTCTCGGCGTATTTGTCGATGGAGTAGGCGGTCATCGCCAGGATGCCGACCTTGCCGATGCGCGTACGGATGCGGCGGCACACCGAGATGCCGGACACGCCCTCCATCGACATGTCGGCCAGCAGCACCTTCGGACGGGTCGCAGCGGTCAGGCAGTTGGTCACGGCCTGGCCGCCGTCCGATGTGGTCCAGATCACCTGCATGTCATCGGACAGTTCCTCGATGCTGGTCTTCAGACTCGGCAGCACGAACCAATCGTTGTCCACAATGCCGACGGTGACCTCACGAACCACTCGGATACCTCCAAATCACATAACTCTCCCGGAAAAAGATAGGTCTATTTGTAGCATCCGAAATATCATTCCAACCGGTGCGGCAACGGCCGAACAAAACCGATTTACTGGCCGAGGAACGAGAAGGAACCGGTGAAAACGGCGGTAATCAGCGCAATGACGGGAATCATGAGACACCCGCACAGATATACCCAATCGAGGACATCCACGGTACTGACACGCGCGTGGCTGCGTGGCCCATCGCCGCCGAATCCACGCGCCTCCATGGCCGTGGCCAGCGTGGTCGACCGTCTGATCGACAGCACCAGCAGCGCGAAAGTCTGCGGGAGGAACGCCTTGATCTTGTTCTCGTCGCCCAGGCCGCGCGACCTGCGCGATGCGGTCAGGGCGGCCCAGTCGTCATGCAGCACGGAGAACAGCCGCATGCCGGCCAGGCCGCCGTACACGAACCGGTCGGGCAGTCTGAGGATCTGGCTGAACGCGTCGGCCAGGTCGGTGGCGTCGATGCCGAGCACGGCGATGATGGCGGGGATGCCGATGGCCAGGATTCGTATGCCGGTGGCCACCGCCAGCTCGGCCGACCGGTCGGTGACGTGCATCAGTCCCCATTGCCACCAGGTCTCGCCGCCCTCCTTGCCATACAGCAGCACGGCAAGGGCGGAGCCCGGGGCGCCGATGAAGATCGGCCAGGTGGACCTGACGACGCGCCAGGGCGTCAGGCCGATGCACCACAGGATGATGAGTTCCAGCACCAGCGCCACCGTGGCCGAGACCCAGTCCAGGCTCAGCAGCATCGGCAGCGAAGCCAGGAACGCGCCGATCAGCCGGTATGCGGGGTTGCGGGCGGCCAGGAACGGCGAACGGCTCGACGGCTTGGGGTCCTCGGCGCGCTCGTTGACCGGGCTGACGGGGATGCGGGGATCGGACGCGCCGGACGCCGTCCACTCCCCTGTCCGATCGGAGGGGGTGAGTTCCACCAGTCGGGCGCCGAGCGCGGTGACCAGTTCGCGGTCGTGCGTAACCACGATGATGCTCACGCCGTCGCCGCGCAGGCCGTGGATCAGGCGCACGATCTGCATCCAGGTGCGCCGGTCCTGGCCGAAGGTCGGCTCGTCGAGGATGAGCACGCGCGGTGCCGCGGCCAGGGCGGAGGCCACGGTCAGCCGCCGCTTCTCGCCGCCGGAGAGCGTGTACGGGTTCTGATGGGCGTATTGGATGAGCCGGAACCGCGTCAGCAGTTCACGCGCGCGGCGTTCCGCCTCCGCTTCACTGCATCCGGTGCGCAGAGGCCCGAGCATCACCTCCTCCAGTACGCTGCCGCGCGCGAACTGGTGCTCGGGGTTTTGGAACACGTAGGAGATGCGGGAGGCCAGCTCGGTGGACTTCCAAGCGATCGGCGCGTCGCCGTCCGCGTCCGCGGCCAGCTGGGCCGAAGCCTGCACCTGCCCGCGCACCGGTTCGAGCAGACCGGCCAGCGTCAGCGACAACGTGGATTTGCCGGCGCCGTTCGCGCCGACCAGCGCGGTGATCTGTCCGGCGGTGAAATCGAGGTCGATATGCTCGGCGATGGCCTTCCCATCGCGGCCGATGGACAGATCCCGCGCGGACAGCAGCACCTGGCCAGTACCGACGGACGGATCGTATGGCGGCTCATCGTCGGTGTGGATGCGGACGATCTCGTCCTCGGGGCGGCGGTATCGATCCGGCAGCCAGATGCCGAGTTCGGCGAAGTCGAGTCCGGGATCACGGAACACCTCGTCCGGGGTGCCGTCGGCGACGACGACCGTGCGTTTGAATCCGCCGCGGTCGACCTCCTCCTCATCGCCTTGCTGGGCGATGCGGGCGGATTGCTGTTCGTCAGTCTCCAACCCGAGCACCACCACGCGGTCGATCATGTCGATCCACGGTCCGGCGCGGTGCTCGACCAGCACCATCGTGGAATGATAGGTGTCGAGCACATCGCGTACCGCGTCCACGACCTGGGTGACGCCGTCGGGGTCGAGGTTCGCCGTGGGTTCGTCGAGCAGCAGCACGCCCGGACGCATGGCCAGCGCGCCGGCCAGGGCGAGTCGCTGCATCTGCCCGCCGGACAGGTGCAGGGTCGAATGGTGCAGCTGAACCCCTTCCAGTCCCACCGCACGCAGACCGTCGCGCACCCGCTGCCAGATCTGGTCCCGCGGCACGTTGAGGTTCTCGGGGCCGAACGCCACGTTGTCGCCGAGCCGCTGGAAGATCGCCTGCGCATCGGGATCCTGCAGCACCAGGCCGATGCGTCCGCGCGCGCGGGTGACCGGCACGTCGTCAACCAGCACGCGGCCTTCGGTCACGCCGCCCTCCGCGTCGGTGGTCAGCATCGTGCCGTCGGCCGTCATCTCGGTGCGTTCCGCGTTCTCCTCTCCCCCAAGCAGACCCGCGGCGCCTTCGAGGATCGTGGATTTGCCGATGCCGGACGCGCCGAGCAGCAGCACACGCTGCCCCGCCTCGATGGTGATGTTCAGCCCCCGTACGGCGAAATGCCGGCGCGAGGCGTGACGGTACCCCCAGTTCTCGAAGCGCAGCACCGCGTTGTCGGTATGCGTTGCGTCATGATTCGCCGACGCGGGATCGGTTCCCTGTCGCGCGGTGTCGATGCTCAGCTGTTCGTCCACGATTCCCCTTGAAAGTCCTCGGCCGCATAGGCGGCGGTTCATACGACGCTGACGGCGCGGGCGTTGCGGCCCGCGCCATGCGTCAGGTTCAGCGGCCGCGCACCTCGCGACCAGAGGCGAACTTGTCTAGCGCACCGGTTTTGGCGAGCGCGATGTACAGGTACCACATGAGCACGCCGGCGAACACGATGCCGGAGATCACCGTGGTGAGGACGTAGACCACGCCGTAGGTCTGGAACACGTCGATGGCCTGCAGGTTGGTCAGGAAGGAGTATCCCCAGCAGGCGACGCCGGAGAGGGCGCCGGACAGGATCGTCACCGGCAGGTTCCACTTGCGGTAGGCGAAGATCAGGAAGGCGATCTCGGCGAACAGGCCCTGCACCAGGGCGATCAGGAAGGTTTCGACGCCGCCCCACATGTTGCCCATCAGCGCTTCGAGCACGCCGGCCACAACCTCGGCGTAGACGGCGGCGCCCGGCTTGCGGACGATGATCGCGGCCAGCGGTCCGGCGAACAGCCACAGGCCGTTGAACACACCGGCCAGGCCGGGGATGATGGCCTCCAGCGCGCTCCACGGCGCGGCGGTGGCGATGGCGACGACCCAGTAGATCAGGGCGCTGGCCACGCCGATCACCGAGGCGACGGCGATATCGACGACACGCCATTTCAGGACGGCTTTGGATTCGGTAATAGCAGAAGACATGCGATGTGCCTTTCTCTCCCGCGCGCCGACTTTCGGCGCTGCGTCAAGGCACGGGAAAAGAGCGACGTCCGTGCGCCGGCATTACCCGGTATACGTTCAATCGGTCGAGGTAGCCCTCATCTCAGCCTCGCCGTTCCTGCGGATGCGGGAACCGGCGGCGAAGCCCCCGTGTCGGTTTCCGACCCTACCGCATCCCCTGTCCAAAACCGTGGCACGGCACGGCTTGCGGATACGACAAAGGGTTCCGTACCACTTGCACGCGGTACGGAACCCTTCCATATGCGCCCGTCAGCGGGCGAGCTTGTCGAGCAGCAGCGCCTCGGTGACGATGTTCTTCTTCAGGCTCGGCATCGAGATGGACTCGTTCGGGCTGTGCGCGTTGGCCTTCGGATCCTCCGGTCCGGTAACCAGCACCTGCGCCTCGGGGAAGATGCGCTGCAGATCCGGGATGAACGGGATCGAGCCGCCCTCGCCCTTGTTGACCGGGGCGACGCCGAAGGCCTCCTCCATGGCCTCCAGCGCGTCCTTGGTGGCCTCCGCGTTCGGATCCATGGCCCAGCCCATGCCGTTCTCGCCGGGGGTCACGGTCACCTCGCAACCGAACGGCGCATGCGACACCAGGAAGTCGGCCAGCGCCTGCTGCGCCTGTTCGGGGCGCTGGTTTGGCGCGGTGCGCAGCGAGAGACGGAACGTGGTCTCGTGGCTGATCACATTGAACGACCCCTCGACCGGCTGGGCGTCGAAGCCGATGACGGTCACACTCGGCTTGGTCCACAGGCGCGAGGCCAGCGAACCGGTGCCGGCCAGACGGTAGCCGGGCAGGATGCCGGCGTCGCGGCGCACATCGGCCTCGTCCAGGTCGCGCTGCAGACCGCCGACCGGCTCCTCGGCGGCGACGCCCGGAACCTGCATCTCGCCATCGCCGTTGTACATCGAGGCGATCAGCATGGCCGCGAGCGTGTTCGCGTCCAGGATCGGGCCGCCGTACTGTCCGGAGTGCACCGGGTGCTCAAGCACGCGCACATGCACATCGAGCGTGGTGTTGCCACGCAGCGACGTGGTCAGCGAGGGGATGTCGGCGGACCAGTTGCCGGAGTCGGCCACGATGATCACATCGGCGTCAAATTCGTCGCGATGCGCCTCGATGAACGGGATGAAGCTGGGCGAGCCCATCTCCTCCTCGCCCTCGATGAACACCTTGATATTGACCTTGAGCTCGTCGCCCAACGCCTTCAACGCACCGGAGTGGATGGCGATGCCGCCGCAGTCGTCGGCCGAGCCACGGCCGAACAGGCGGTCGCCGACCTGCGTGGCCATGAACGGCTCGGTCTGCCACACGCTCGGGTCCGGAACCGGCTGCACGTCATGATGCGCATACAGCAGTACGGTCGGGGCGTCCGGATCCACGATGCGCGAGCCGATGACCTCCCAGGCACCGGGGGTACCGTCGGCGTTGTGCGCCTGAGCCACCTGGGCGTCGATACCGACAAGACGCAGCTCCTCGGCCACGAATTCGGCGGAACGGCGCATCTGCTCGCCGGTGATGCCTTCGGCGGAGATCGACTTCAACGCGATCTTGCGCTCGATCAGTTCAACGATGCGCGGCCAGTCCTCCTCAACGCGGGACCGGATCTCATCCACGTTCACGGATGCCATGTTTCTCCTTTATATCTGGGGTTCCTGGTCTTCCAGGGCGTAGTCCTCCGCCCGCCCGGCCCTCCGCGTGCGCCGCTGCCGGCGAAGTGCCGACGAATGGCCGGAATCGAGCGTCTAGACGTCACCGTAACCTGCAAGCATGACATGGAACCCGTTTAAGAAGCAGGACGAGGCACAGGTGCCCGTCGAGGAATCCGCCAAGGCCGCCAAGCCCGAGCCCACCGCCGGCAAGGGGCATGCCACCCCGAAGCGCAAGGACGCCCAGGAGCAGAACCTGCGCCCGCTGGTACCCAAGGACCGCAAGGCCAGCACCAAGGCCGCCAAGGCACGCCAGCGCGAGAGGGAGAACGCCGAGTACGAGGCCATGCGCACCGGCGACATCAACCATATGCCCAAGGCCGAGCGTCTGCCGTGGCGCGTGTACATCCGAGACTATGTGGACGCCCGCTTCAACCTCGGCGAGTTCTTCATCCCGGTGGCGTTCGGCATCCTCATCCTCTCGATGGTGGTCACGTTCTTCGCGCCGATGCTGTCGCTGCCGCTTATGCTGCTGCTGTATGTGTACCTGTTCGCCGCGATCATCGATGTGGTGATCATGTGGCGCAAGCTCAAGAAGAAGCTGATCGAGAAGTTCGGCGAGCGTTCGGTGGCCAAGGGCATGCGTTCCGGCTCCTATGCGTGGAGCCGCGCCATCCAGCTGCGCCGCTGGCGCCTGCCCAAGCCCAAGTACCCCAAGCGCGGTCACTGGCCCGAGTGACGGGGGACCCAGATCTCGCCCAAATCTCACGGGCCGTCGCACGATCGCACCGCCTGCCGGTCGCGTTCATGCGGCGGCCTTCGTCGTATCCGGGGGCGGTGTCCGCGACGGTTTCCGCAACCGTTTCTACAATGGGACACGGCACTTTATTGATTCACTATATGCTTAGGAGGCATCGATGCCGCAGACATTCGATATCGTCGTCATCGGGGCAGGTCCCGGCGGGTACGCGACGGCGCTGCGTGCGGCGGAACTGGGGTTGTCCGTCGCCCTGGTGGAACGCGACGCCACACTCGGCGGCACCTGCCTGAACCGAGGATGCATCCCCTCGAAGGCGCTGCTGACGGCCGCGCACGCGATGCACACGGCGAAGTGGGCGCCGGTCACCGGACTGCAGGTGCAGGTGACCGGATTCGATTTCGGCACGTTACGCGACTACCGGATGCGCGCCGTGGATGCGATGGTCAAGGGTCTGGCCGGTTTAGTGGCGCATCGCGGCATCACCGTGTTCCGCGGTCAGGCTTCGCTTGCCGGCGCACGTCAGGTCACGGTCACGCCCTCCCCCGGCTGTGAGGCCGTGCTGCGGTATATCAAGGCGGGAGTGGCGGAACCGGTCGGCGACTGGATGCGGCTGGATGCGGCGAACGTGGTGCTGGCCACCGGGTCCCGCCCGCGCCCGCTGCCCGGCGAACCGTTCCGTGGCGCACTGATCGATTCCACGCAGGCGCTTGAGCAGGACACGTTCCCGGATAGCGCGATCATCATCGGCTCGGGGGCGATAGCCCTGGAGTTCGCCTCGCTATGGAGCCAGACAGGCTGCGAGGTCACGCTGCTGATCCGCAAGGACCGGGTGCTTTCCGGCTGGGACCGCCGTACCGGCATGACGTTGACCCGCGAGCTCAAACGCGCGGGCGTGAACGTGGTGACACGCAGCCATGTGACCGCCGTGGATACGGGGATGAATCTCGGCGCCACCGTGCATTACACCCGCGAGGGCGAGGATGGCGAGCGGCAGGTGTACGCGCAGCTCGTGCTGGCTGCCGTGGGCCGCGATCCGGTCACCGATTTCGATTGGCTGGCGGCGGCGGGCGTGACACTGGACGACCGGGGCTTCGTCGTCACCGATCCCCGGGGGCGCACGTCGGTGCCGGGTGTCTGGGCGGTGGGTGATATCACCGCCGGTCACGCGCTGGCGCACCGCGCGTTCGAACAGGGTATTGTGGTGGCCGAATCCATAGCGGGTCTCGATCCGCGTCCGGTCGACGAGACGACGGTGCCGCAGATTGTGTTCTCCCTGCCCGAGGCCGCAAGCGTCGGCCTGACATTGGAGCAGGCGAAGGCGCGCGAGGATCTGGTCGAGGTGCGGGAGACGGTGTACCCGATGATGGGCAACGCGCGCATGATGATGAGCGATGCCTCCGGCTCGCTGTCCGTAGTGACCGGTGCCGACGCCGACGACCCCGGCGCACAGCGGGTGCTCGGCGTGCACATGGTGGCGCCGGACGCCAGCGATCTGATCGTGGAGGCGCAGCAACTGGTCGGCAACCACGTGCCGCTCGCGCGGGCCGCCCGTCTGATCCACCCGCATCCCACATTCGCGGAGGCGATAGGCGAGGCGCTGCTCAAGGCTGACGGCCGGCCGCTGCACACGCGATAGACCGGTGTTGTCATCGTACTGCTAAACTATTGGTTTTAGTGTGTTCACTCTCACAACGAAGAAGCGAGGAATGATGGCGTCCAAGGACGAGAAGCCGCAGAAGAAGCAGAGTCTGTTCAAGCAGATCGCGCAGATCTACAAGTTCACGGTTGCCGACGACAAGAAGTTGCCGTGGCTGCTGGCCGGTGCCTGGCTGGCCCCGGTGGTGGTGTTCGTCATCCTGGGACTGGTATTCCACTGGACGTGGCTGACATGGATCTTCGTGATGGTGATGGCCATCATGGTCGGCGCCCTGTTCGCCACCATGACCCTGACCAACCGGGCCGACAAGGTCGGCTACGCGCATCTGGAAGGCAAGCCGGGCGCGGCTGTGAGCGTGCTGAGCAACATCAGCAAGGCCGGATTCAACTTCCCCGAGCAGCCGGTGTGGTTCGACGCCAAGACCAAGGATGCGATCTGGCGCGGCACCGGCTTCAACGGCATCTATCTGCTCGGTGAGGGCGATTACGGCCGTGTGATGCGTGCGATGGACCGTCAGGAGCATGCCATCAAGGGCGTGACGGCCGGCTCCCAGATCCCGGTGTACCGCATCTGCGTCGGCACCGGCGACAAGCAGGTCAAGCTCAAGGATCTGCGCAAGACCATCGTCAAGCAGAAGGCGTATGTGCCGTCGGGCCACAAGAACAAGCTGGTCGCCAAGATCCATCCGCGTTCCCGTTTCCTGCTCACCCAGCGTGAGCTTGACATCCTGAACGACCGTCTGCGCACGCTGCAGACCAAGCAGGGTCTGGGCATCCCGAAGGGCATCGACCCGACCCGCCCGCAGCGCGTCAGCCGTCGCGCGATGCGTGGCCGCTGACGGCCGCCGGCCTTGGTACCATCCGGCATATGAAAGAGCCGCCCGATCGGGCGGCTCTTTTGCATCCGTCCCAGTCCCGTCATTCCTCAGTTGCCTACAGGAACAGGACACGGAAACCGATCAGGCGATCGAGACGACCTCGTAGCCGGCGTCGGCCACGGCGGCGGTGATCTGCTCGTCGGTCACGTCCTCCGGCACTGTGACCTGGGCCGATTTGTCCTCCAGGCTGACCGACACGTCGCTCGCTCCCGGCAGGCCCTCCAGCGCTCGGATGACGTGCCTGACGCAGTTGCCGCAGGTCATGCCCTCGATACCGAGTGTCTTCTTCATTGTGGTACCTCCTTGTTGGTTGGTGACTGATGGTACACCGTTCCGTCGAACCGGCGAGGACGATTCGGCGGTGCGGGACGCGCCCCGGTTCGTCTCGGCACTCGTCGCGAACGTCGAGATCGACACCGTCCCCGTCATACGGTCCGCCGCCCCGTCGGGTCCCGCCGTCTCGGACTGTGCGGCATGCCTTGGCTTGAACAGGCGCAGCCGCAGCGCGTTGCCGACCACGAACACCGAGCTGAAGCTCATCGCCAGCGCGGCGATCATCGGGCTCATCCTCAGGTCGAAGGCCGCATACCAGCAGCCGGCGGCGATCGGTATGCCGATGATGTTGTAGAAGAACGCCCAGAACAGGTTCTGCTTGATGTTGCGGATCGTGGCCTGGCTCAGCTCGATGGCGGCCGGCACGTCGTTGAGGTCGCTGCGCACCAGCACGATGTCGGCCGATTCCATCGCCACGTCGGTGCCCGCGCCGATCGCCAGCCCCACATCGGCCCGGACCAGCGCGGGGGCGTCGTTGATGCCGTC
>NZ_DGVO01000012.1:6709-22438 GCF_002394995.1 Bifidobacterium sp. UBA4282 | reverse complement strand
ACGTCACCGCCAACCAATGGAGCGCACGCCGCTACCTGGACATGTCCCGGCTCGACGGCATCATACAATCAACCGACTGAAGTCATTCCCCCGACGACGGATCAGGCCACATTTGCGCAAAACATCAGGCACAACCCAGATCGTAACCGCGGAAACGTATATCCTTGATATACATACATGCTTGCCGTCGAGTGGAGGTCATCATGGATACCAGTGCATTCTCGTGGACACGCGAGCCGAAGGACTACGTCATCGGCAACGATCGCATCGAGATCACCACCGCGCCGCACACGGACCTGTGGCAGCGCACCTATTACCATTTCCGCAACGACAACGCCCCGGTCCTGCAGATGGAGACCGCTGAGCGGTATTTCAGCTTTGTGGTGAAAACCGATTTCTCCGGAAGCCATCACCGTTTCGACCAGTGCGGCGTGGTGATGTATCTCGATAGCGAGAACTGGCTGAAGGGCTCCATCGAATACGAGAATGACGAGTTCCAGCACTTGGGCAGCGTGGTGACGAACAACGGCTACTCCGACTGGGCGACCACGGCCATTCCCGCCACCATCAAGTCCATGTGGTACCGGTTCAGCCGTCGCGAGGACGACTACTGCATCGAATGTTCGCAGGACGGCGTCAACTTCTCGCAGATGCGTATCTGCCATATGGCCAAGGGCGACGACACCATCCGGTTCGGCATCTACGCCTGTTCGCCGGAGGATTCCTCCTTCACCGCGGTCTTCACGAACATGCGGATGACGGACTGCCAGTGGCGGGCGCACGACGGGCAGCAACCCGACGCCGAGTGATTATCAATACAAATCGACAACCCGACATCTCCTAAGAGCAACTTGTAACACAACAGGCAAAACCAAGCGAGTGCTTCGCAGCAAAATCAATGCATGCGGAACACTGTTCGGTAACAAAATCAAAAACGCTCAAGAATTTGGGGATGTTGCAGAACGCTCACAACACAGAATCGTAGAGGTAGTAGGTGGTGGCGGATCCGTCTTTGCCTGGAACGGTACGTTCGATGCGACGAGTCAACCCTCGGTGATCATAGAAGCCCACGTTGCAGCCCGTGTTGGTGTACAGGAAGTACCGCTGCGCACCGGCTTGGCGGAACGCCTGTTCCATGCCATCGAACAGCCGGGCACCAACGCCCGAGCCCTGCATCATACGGTCGAGGATCAGCAGAATCACCTCGGCGTCATAGGTATGACCCTGCCGTCGTGCGGTGGCGGACATCAGCTCGCCTTCCACACCGAGCGCCATCAATTCATGGGCACCCCGGCGGCCTTCGGTGGTACGCATCAGTCGGAGCATGGCCTTGCAGGCGGCCTTATGGTGGCGATTCACAGGAAAACGCCCGCCAGTCTTTCGGTTGATATGCCCGAGCGCCACGCCTACCGCACGCCCTCGATATTCCGCCACGATGGCCGTGGTGGTGCGGGCCAGGCAAAACTCCAGATCGGCGCGAGCCACCATGGTCTGTACCTGAGGTTCGCCATCGGCATACCAGGTGCGGCGCAGCAGATCGACCAGTGCATCGATGTCCGCACGCCGCATCGGCCGCAGACACACGGTATTCAGCGACATGCAGGCTCCTTTCCTCGGATTTGTTCCGCAATAACCGACCATTGACGGGGATCACAGTTCCTTGCGCAGAACAATCATATCCACCAGCCGAACGCCGCATTCGATAATCGGATGATCGTAATGATCCGTGAAGAAATGCTCGATCCTATGGGAGCGAACGAAACCGCACTTCTCATAGAACGGTATCGTCAGAGGGCTGTCGCCCGTGCCGACCTGCAGTACGGAATATCGCCCCTTATACGTTCGCGCCACAAAATCGAGCAAGGCCCTCCCGTATCCGAGCCCGTGACATTCCGGAACGACGGCGATGTTTTTGATCTCCAGAACGCCATCGCCCTCATCCGTTACCACGCATTCGGCTTTCACGCCATTATCGTCAAGCACATACATGACGCCACGCTCAAGATATCGGCCCACCATGCTCTCCTGTTCATCGGCGAGCAGCAGCAATGGAAGGAAACGCTTCCTATCACCGGTTATCTCTCTGATTTCCATAGCGGTTCACCATCTCACGGACACATTCGATCAACAATCCATCATACGGTTCGCCAATCTCAGCCAGGACACGACTCAGTGGGCGGATTATGCGTTCAGTGGGCGGGTCATCATGGACGGCCAAAGTCCGAAGGCTCAGCAATCAAGACATTCCGCCGGTTAGGTGACGGCGCATGTCGTCAACCACCCGCCCACTGAAGCGTGAACCCGCCCACTGAAGACCTCAGTGTCCGACAGCAGCCGGTGGGGAATGCCCGATAATACAAGGATGCATTCGGCAGGAAACAGCTGACGTGATACGAACGGAAATGTCCGTCAGCGCAAGGATGTCCTCGGCGGGGAAAGCATCCGGCACGATACGAGTAGGAATGTCCGCCAATGCGAGAATGCCCCGCAGCGCCGCCCTCACACATGCAGCGCGATACGATGGAAATACCACCATGGCGTCAATGATTCGGCGAAGGAGCATGACATGGCCAAGCTGCGCAAGATGCTGGGCGATCCCACCGGGCCGCGGGCCAAGGCGCTGATGGCGCTGATCGATACGCAGAGCGCCTCCACGTTGGGTCGTTGGGCTGCCGCATACGCCGAGGAACGGTATCTGCCGATACTAAGCCGCCGCCGCTCAGGACAGCCCGTGGACGACCGGTTCGCCACGGCCATCAAGCAGGCGATCGCCTGTGCCGACGGCAACGCCACACTGAAGGACGCCAAGCCCGCATTGAGAGCGGCGCTGGCCGCCGCCCGCGAGACAGGTGACGCCGACCCGGTGGCGCAGGCCGCCGCCCGTGCCATCAGCACGGCCTGCGGTGTGATTCAGACGCCGACGAATGCCCTTGGCTTCGCCTTCTATGGCGCGGCGGCCGCGGCGTACGACCAGGCCGGGCTATCCGCCGACTCGGCTGAGTATGAGCGTCTGGCGGATATGGAATTCGATCGGATCATCGCGTCATTGCGGCATGCGGCCGTTGAGAATGAGCCGCACCCTGTCAAGGTGCGGTGGAACTGCTGAGACGAGGTTGGCGACGCCGCTAACGCAGATAACCGCGCAGACGCACGGCAACTACAGCAACGCCGTCAATTCCAGCAACGCCGGGCCGGCAATGACGCCGCCAACCAGCGTCAGCAGCATGCCCAGGAACACCATCGGACGGGCCGGCCCCTCCGACCAGCCTTGCTGATGGCGGAGCGTCCGCACGCCATAGGCGATGCCGGCCACGCCGAATGACGCCAACCCCATCAGCAGCATCGGACCGCCCAACACCAGCAGTCCCATTTGCGAGAACAGATTGAGATCCAACATGGTCATATTCCCTTCCTGGTCGTCGATGAGTCCGAATCGTTGTTGTATGACTTCAGCATCCCGCATATCGCGCCGATTCTCATTCATGCGTCGGAATGACCTTTCATATTCCGGCTTGACGTACCGCCACGTCACTCATCCTTAAGGATTACGGGTATCCCCCATCGCCCCGGCCCGCTCCGTTAGACCAAATTCGCACGTTCCATCACGAAACAGCACGCGCAATTCACAAATGCCCCGACCAAACAACACATTATTCAAACACGACACGAATGAACATCACTCGTGTTTCGTTTTCAAAAAATAACACGATTTTTTGCGGCCTGAAATTCCGCGGAAAACGCGCGTCCAAAGCTCCCGATAACGCAAACAATCGCATGTTCACTTGATTTTCCCCGTCACGAAGGTGCTATTGTTAAACACGTAAGCCATACGGCGGACACCACAGACTTCTTGTGAAGTTCACAACATAAAATGTTCGTTTCACCCGACGAAACGAACACAACACCAGTCATCGCGGCGACGCGATGACAGAAAGGCAAGAACCATGGCAGACGATAAGAAGGTCATCACCGTCAACCTCTCGATGTTCGGTCAGGACGCCGCCGCCAAGACCGCGGCCGCCAACAAGGTGGCCAAGGAGCTGGGCATCAGCGACGAGGCCCTGGCTCAGGTCGAGGACTTCAAGCAGCAGCTCACCCTGCATGACGCCTGGGATCTGCCGTTCATGGGCTACGTGAACGAGGATGGCTATGGCTACGCCTATGTGCCGGACGCCGCCATCTGCACCGTGCCCTACTGGGATGCGCATCAGGCGTTCCTGGATCTGCCGTATGACGTGCAGACTGCGTTCGCGATCCGTATGCTCTTCACGCACCGTCCGGTCGACCGCTATGGTGCCGACATGTTCCTGCACTATCAGCGCGGCATCAACGTCAAGTGGGAGGGCGAAGGCGCCAACGAGTACTGATCCCAACGCCAGGGGCTGAGAGAGCAGAGAGATAGATGAGGGCCGGTTTCCGACGCAATGGCGCGTTGGAAACCGGCCCTTACTTTTGCCGCAGGCTACTCCGTCAGCGGGTGGAGCGGGACGCCCGACGGCGTCAACCGCCGCTGGCACGGTCGCCAACTCCGTCAGTGGGTGAAGCGGGACGCCCGGCCCCGCAGCCGGAAGGCCATGGCCAGGCAGACCACGGACAGGGCGCAGATGGCGGTCATGACGGCGAAGGTCCAGGCACCGCCGACCGCAGTGGCATGCGCAAACTCCGGCGACCCCTCCTTACCGGCACCGGCCTGCGCCACCGACAGGATGGTGGAGAACAACGCGGTGCCGGCCGCGCCGCCAAACTGCATGGAGGTCTGGAACACGGCGTTGCCGTCCGGGGTAAACGCCGGCGGCACCTCGCGCAGCGCGCTGGTCATGATATTCGAGAATTCGAGCGCATAGCTCAGTCCGAAGATGAAATACAGTCCCGCCAGCAACGCCGGCGTCAGGTGCATCGAACACACGAGCAGCAGCACCGTGGCGATCGTCGCCACACTGAACGCGGTCAGGATCGGTCGGGTTGGACCGAATTTGTCATACAGCATGCCGCCGATCGGAGCGCAGAAGGCTCCGATCAGTGCACCCGGCAACACCAGCGCGCCAGCCACGAACGCGTCGGTGCCCAGCGACAGCTGCGCCAGATTGGTAATCACATAGCCGAAGCCGATGCCCACCATCGGCAGGATCGCATACGGCAGCAGGTGCAGCAGCACAATGCGGTTGCGCAGGAATCCCAACCGAATCAGCGGCGAGAACGACCGCCGCGACGACCATCCGAAGAACAGCAGCGAGCCGACGCCCACCACCAGGCTCACCACGGCGATCAGCGCGGGCATCATCACCTCGCCGCCGCTGACGGCCGCGCCGACCGCCACGCCGGCCTGGTTGAGGAACATGATCAGACCGCACAGCGCCAGCACGATCGCCACGAACTGCAGCGGGTTGAGCACGGCGTCCTCGGTCGGGTGCTTCTGCTGGATGCACTTCAGGCCAACCGGCAGCGAGATCAGCAGGATGATCGGGATCACGATCACGAAGATCGCCCGCCACGGCAGCACGCTGGTCACCGCACCGCCGACGGTCGGGCCGATGGCCGGCGCCACGGTGATCACCAGCGAGCCGACGCCCATCAGCCGCCCCACCTTGGAGCGCGGCGACTGTTCCAGGATGATGTTCATCATCAGCGGCGTGGCCATGCCCGAACCGATGCCCTGGATCACGCGCGCGGCGAGGATCAGCGGGAACGCCTGCGCCACGATCATGATCAGCGAGCCCAGCACGGCCAGCACCACGGCGGCAACGAAAATCGTCTTGTTCCTGAACCGTCGTTTGATGAACGACGACAGCGGCATGGTGGCCGCCACGGCCAGCAGGTAGATGGTGGTGATCCACTGCACGGTGGCGGTGTCCACATTGAATTCCCGCATCAGCTGCGGGAACAGCACGGTCATGACGGTTTCGGTCAGGATGCCGATGAAGGCCAGCGATCCGACCGCCACAATCGCCCCGATCAGCTTCATCGGGATGCGCTCGTCAATCGCCACTCCCCCGGCAATGTTCGTTGTCTCACGGGTGTTCACTACTCTTTTACTCCTCAACTATCAGCTCCCACTCTGAACGGGCCGACAGAAGAGTGTAACCGAACACCCCACCATATTTCATATGTTGGAATATACAAATGGACGGCCGCCGTGACCGACAGGCCGTCCATCTCCGTCTACACGAATGCGCCACATCTACACAGGCGGAACATCACAGTCCAGAAACGGCTCATACTCGAGGATATGACCATAGGAGGCGCGTGCGAGCGGGCGACCCGCATCGCATGCTACTCGATAAGGCCCAGTTCCTTGAGCTTGCCGGTCAGCTGCGGGTTCGTCGGCTCCACGAACACCGTACCGTCCTCGAACAACAGCACCGGGATATGCTTCTGGCCGCTGATCTGCTCGGCCTTCTCGGCCGCGCCCTCCTCGGATTCGATGTCGTGGTGGTTGTAGTCCACGTGGTAGCGGTCCAGCACCTGCTTGGCGCGGCGGCAGTCGCCGCACCATTGTGCACCGTAGAATTCGATTGCGGATGTCATAGCTCCTCCTTGTCTCATGCGCCGCACGGCATATGCCGCACGTCTTGGTATCACGCGTCCTGGCGCCACCTGTCATGCGTCGCGTCGGTTCAACGGCAACGGCGGCTATCCGCCATCGACGGCGCTCCGTTCATCGTACCCGCCGCCGGCCCGCATGCGGCCATGCCACGCTGCCGGCGTAACCCCGCGCGACAGGGCGGGAGATTCCTCGCAAAATCAGGAACACGCCGCGTCCACGAACGCCTTGAAAATCATACGGCTGCGGGCATCGACCTTGTGCAGGAATTCGGGATGCCACTGCACACCCCAGCAGAACCGCGAGCCGGGGCGGTACAGCGCCTCGATCACGCCATCGTCGGCCTTGGCCATCACGGCCAGTTCGTCGGCGACCTCGCGCACCGCCTGGTGATGGTAGCTGTTCACCGCGATGCGACGGCCCTCTCCGGAAGCCTCCATCAGGTCGGCGAGCGGTGTGCCGGGGACCAGATCGACCTCATGCCCGAGCAGATCGTACGGCGGGTTCGGCATGTGGTGTTCCACATCGCTGGGCAGTTCGGTGGGCAGGTCGTGCCACATCGTGCCGCCGAGCACGGCGTTCAAGATCTGGACGCCGCGGCAGATGCCGAGCATCGGGGTGTCTGTGGCGATGATCTCGGGAATCAGCAGCGCCTCCATGCGGTCGAGTTCCGGACTCAGCTCCGGATTCATCGCCAGGTATTCGGGCGACGCGGTCTCGCCGTACATCTCCGGTGCCACGTCCTGCCCGCCCGTGACCAGGAAGCCGTCGCACAGGGCGACCAATTGGCGGATCACGTCCGGGTCTTCGGTCAACGGCAGCATGACGGGCGTGCCGCCCGCCTCCGTGATGCCGTCCATATACCCCGGCAGCATCCACAGGCTCTCCAACTTGTAGTCCATCAGCGGCACCACGCCGATCAGGGGTCGGTTGTTCATATTCACTCCTTGTTAGTTCCGGCCTGCGGCCCTTCGGCGTGCAGGATGGCGCGGATGCGGTCCAGCCTCGGCTTCACCTCATGCTCATAGCCACGATCATTCGGATGATAGTATTCGCGGCCCACGAGTTCGTCCGGCATGTACTGCTGCGGCGCCACGGCGCCCGGCCAGTCGTGCGCGTACCGGTAGCCCTCATGGTTGCCCCAGTCCTTCATCAGCTTGGTCGGCGCGTTCCTGAGGTGCAGCGGCACCTCGCCGATGCGCCCGGCGTCCACGTCGGCGAGCGCTTGGTCGATGGCCAGGTAGCTGGCGTTGGATTTGGGCGCGGTGGCCACGGCCACGGTGGCCTCCGCCAGGATGATACGTGCCTCGGGCATGCCGATCATGGCCACTGCCTGCGCGGCGGCCACCGTGACCTCCAGGATCTGCGGGGCGGCCATGCCGACCTCCTCGGCGGCGGCGATCATGATGCGCCGGGCGATGAACCGTGGGTCCTCCCCCGCGCGGATCATGCGGGCCAGATAGTGCAGTGCGGCGTCGACGTCCGAGCCGCGCATCGATTTGATGAATGCGGAGATGACGTCGTAGTGGTCGTCGCCGCCCTTGTCGTACCGCACGGTGGCCACGTCCATGACCTGGCTGACAACCTCGGGGGTGATGATCGGGCGGCGTGCGCCCTTCTTTCGCGCCGTGTCGCCGGTCATCGCCCCGGCGGCGGCCTCCAGGATGGTCAGGGTCTTGCGCGCGTCGCCGCCGGCCATGCGCACAATCTCGTCGATGGCCTCATCGGTGGCCTTGACCTCGCCTTTGAGCCCACGGGCGTCGTTCAGGGCCCGGTCGATGAGGGTTTTCAGGTCATCGGGTTCGAGCGATTCGAGCTTGACGACCACGGACCGGCTGAGCAACGGTTTGATGACGGAGAAACTCGGGTTCTCGGTGGTGGCGGCGATGAAGGTGACATCACGGTTCTCCACGCTGGGCAGCAGCGCATCCTGCTGGGATTTGGAGAAGCGGTGCACCTCGTCGATGAACAGCACGGTCTCCTTGCCTTCGGCGACGAGACGCCGGTGCGCGCGGTCGAGCACGGCGCGCACATCCTTGACGCCGGAGGTCACAGCCGAGAGTTCCTCGAACACGCGACCGGACTGTTTGGCCACGATGTAGGCCAGCGTGGTCTTACCCACGCCGGGCGGACCGAACAGGATGATCGAGCTGGGCGCGGTCAGCGACCCCTTCGATGCGGGGTTCGCCAGTCGGCGCAGCGGCGAGCCGGGCCCCAGCACGTGGTCCTGCCCCACCACCTCGTCGAGCGTGGCGGGGCGCATGCGCACGGCAAGCGGACGGGTCACATCCTCGGGCGCGTCGGTCGCGGCGAACAGGTCGGCGTCATCGGTCATAGCCATCAGTGTACTCGCATCATTCGAACTGTTGTTCGAATACGTGTCGGCGGCGCGTCAGTCGCCCACGCGGTAGTCATGGAAGACCACCTCACCGCTGTCCTGCGTGGCGTTCAGGTCCACGATACCTTCGATGGCCCAGTCGTGGTCGCCGTCGGAGTCGTCGATGATCTGCCGCACCTTCCAGGTGTGCTCGTCGCGCTCATGCGAGTCGTCCAGCATGAACAGCTCGGCGGAACGCGCCTGCGCGTCGGTGTTCACGTATTCGTGCGCGTCGTAGTAGTCGTCGAGCGCGTCCTCCCACTCGTGCACGCCGTAGCCCCAGTCCTTGTCGAGCGCGCCGAGCTCCTCGGGTCGGTCCAGGTCCATGAGCTGCACGCGGCGGAACATCGCGTTGCGCACCAGTACGGTCAGTCCGCGGCGGTCCTCCACCACGGCGTCCCTGGCACCCGGGGCGGCCGCATTGAGCGCGGCGGTCTCCGCATCGGCCGCGGCGCCTGCGTTCTCCCACTCGTCCACCAGGCTGGAGTCGATCGAACGGACGACCACGCGCAGCCAGGCGATGATGTCGCGCAGCTGCTCGTCGCGTTTCTCGAACGGCACGGTGCGGGACAACGCGCGGTACGCGTCCGACAGGTACCGCAGCAACGTGCCCTCGGAACGGGCGATGTTGTAACGCGCGATGTATCCGGTGAAGTCGGAGGCGGTCTCCACCATGTCGCGCACCACCGACTTGGGGCTCAGCCAGTAGTCGTTGGCCCACGGCACGTCGTGCCGGTACTGGCGAAATGCGGCGTCGAGCAGGTCTTCAAGCGGTTTCGGGTAGGTGACCTCGGCCAGACGCTCCATGCGTTCGTCGTAGTCCAGCCCCTCGTCCTTCATCGCGGCCATGGCCGCGTCACGCGCCTGACGCTCCTGGGCGCGCAGCACCTGCTTGGGGTCCTCCAGCGTGGCCTCCACCATGGAGATCACGTCGAGCGCGTAGCTTTCGGATTCGGGGTCGAGCAGTTCGAGCGCGGCGAGCAGGAACGGGCTCAGCGGCTGGTCGAGCGCGAAATCCTCGGGCACGTCCACGGTGGTGAAGTAGTCCTTGCCGCCGTCATCGCGGTCCTCGGTCTCGATGACGCCGGAGTCGAACAGCGTGGCGAAGATCTCGTCGGCCCGCTCGTGCAGCTGCTCCTTCTGCTCGGCGGTCTGCTGCGAGTCGTCGATGAGCCGGTCCACGCGGCGGCGTGCGTCGCCGCCCTGCGCCACCTCGTTGAGCACCATCGAGTGGGTGATCCGCAGATGCGGCACCAACGTTTCGGGTGCGGCGTCGATGAGCTTGTCGAACGTGTTCTCGTTCCACGTCACGAACCCCTCGGGCGCCTTCTTGCGCTTGATCTTCTTGAGCTTCTTCGAGTCGTTGCCGGCTTTGGCGACGGCGCGCGCATTCTCGATCTCGAATTCGGGGGCCTCGGCCACCACCAGGCCTTCGGTATCGAAGCCCATGCGGCCGGCGCGCCCGGCGATCTGGTGGAATTCGCGGGCACGCAGGCGGCGCATCCGGGAACCGTCGAATTTGGTGAGCGCCGTAAGCACCACCGAATGGATCGGCACGTTGATGCCGACGCCGAGCGTATCCGTGCCGCAGATGACCGGCAGCAGCCCCTGCTGGGCGAGTTGTTCGACCAACCGGCGGTAGCGCGGCAGCATACCGGCATGGTGGATGCCGACGCCGGTTTTCAGCAGCCGCTGCAGGATCTTGCCGAATGCGGTGGTGAAGCGCGTGCCCTTCATCGCCTCGGCGATGGCCTCGCGCTGTTCGCGGTTGGAGACGCCGGTGGAGGCGAGCGCCTGCGCGGTGGTCAGCGCCGCGTCCTGGGAGAAGTGGACGACGTAAATCGGCGTCTCGTGCCGGTTGAACAGCAGTTCGACGGTGTGTTCTAGCGGTTTGTCGGTGTATTCGTAGGACAGCGGGACCGGCCGGGGCGCGTCGGCGATGATGTCGACGTCGGTGTCGGTCATGTCCTCGAGTTTGTCGGCGATGGCGTCGACGTTGCCGAGGGTGGCGCTCATCAGCAGAAACTGGGTGCGCGGCAGGGTCAGCAGCGGCACCTGCCAGGCCCAGCCGCGTTCCGAATCGCCGTAGTAGTGGAATTCGTCCATGGCCACGCAGCCGACGTCGGCATGACGGCCCTCGCGCAGCGCCTGGTTGGCCAGGATCTCAGCCGTGCAGCAGATGATCGGCGCGTCCGCGTTGATATGCGTATCGCCGGTGATCATGCCCACGTAGTCGCGCCCGAAGGCTTCGACCAGGTCGAAGAACTTCTCGGAGACCAACGCCTTGATCGGCGCGGTGTAGTAGGAGCGCCGGCCGGTGCACAGCGCGGCGAAGTGCATGGCGAGCGCCACCAGCGACTTGCCGGAGCCCGTCGGGGTGTTCAGGATCACATGGTCGCCGGCGAGCAGGTCCATGATGGCCTCCTCCTGATGCGGCCACGGCTGGACGCCCTTGACGTCCTCGACCCAACCGAAGAAGCGCTCGTAGATCTCGTCGGTGTCGATGTTGCGCCCGCCGCCGTACCAGTCGGGCGCCAACGCCCCCAACGACCCGTAGGCCGCGTCATGTCCCTGTTCCTCTGTCATATCTTCGAGTCTATCCGTCGGCTCCTACCGACGGAGTGGCTGACGATTCACTCGGCTTCGAGACGGCGGCGCACGGCGCTGGGATCGACCTCAAGCGGCGGCCAGGTCAGGTTCATGTTCTTCAGCGCCGTACGCAGCAGTTCGGAGACCACGGCCCGCGCATACCAGCGGTTATCGGCGGGGACCAGGTACCACGGGGCGGCGGGGGTGGACGTCTTCTCGAACACCTCCTGCCAGGCCGCCATATACTCGTCCCAGCGTTCGCGGGCGTCCAGATCGCTCTCGTCGAATTTCCAGAACTTGGTCGGGTCCTCCAGGCGACCGAGGAAGTGCCGCTTCTGCTCGTCGCGGCCCACCACCAGGAAAATCTTCAGGATTGTGCACCCGTCGGTCACCAGTTCGCGTTCGAACCGGTTGATCTCGTCATATCGGGCCCGCCACACGTCCTCCGGGTACGTGCCGTAGACATGCGGCATCACCACGTCCTCGTAGTGCGAGCGATCAAACACGGCGATCCATCCGGGCCGCGGCAGCTCGCGTCTGACACGCCACAGGAAATCGTGCGACAGCTCCTCCTCGTTGGGTTTGCCGAAACCGTGGTAGTGGATGCCCATCGGGTCGCCCTGCCGGAACACATGCCGTACGATGCCGCCCTTGCCGGAGGCGTCCATGCCCTGCAACACGATGAGCAGCCTGCGGCGCACGCCCTTGACGCCGTTGGCGTACAGCAGCTTCTGGAAACGGGCGATCTCGCTGGAGCTGATATCGATGAAGCGTTCGCCGTCCTCACGCCCGCCCTCGAAGCCCGGCGTACCGGCGGTATCGACCTCGTCCACGCGCATGCCGGCATGGAACATGAGCCGTTGCGCGGGCGGCAGCGACCACACCATGCTCAACAGATCGCTGGATTTGGCGGCACGGGCCATGCGTTCGGAGAGCGTGCCGCTGTTGTCGATGCTGTTGACGCTGTCGAGCGCCGCATCCAGCGCCTTGTCGATGAACCGCTGCCCACGGTCGTCCTTGCGCGCCTTGGTGCCTTTGACGTCTTTATTGTCCTTGCCCATGAGGCCAGTCTAGCCCGGGTTCCGCTGTCGCGGATTCCACGGGCTGTAATCACGGATATGGGAACGCCTCCCGCCGTAAGGATGGTCGGATGACGATCCTTGCGGCGGGAGGCGTTGGGAACAGAAGTCGGCCCGGGCACCGAGGACGCGATCAGCTGCCCTGGGCCGGTTCGACGGGATTGCTGGAATCACCGGGCCTGCCCGGCTTTGCGTCCTTGCCGTCCTTCGGCTTGACCTTGAACAGTTCGCCCAACTCGGGGAATTCCATGGTCTGCGGGTCGATCTGGCTTTCGGGATGCGTCTCGTCGTAACCCTGCATGTACCGAGTGCGACGCCATTCGCGGATCGAGGCATTCGAACCTCGGTGGTGCACATGGTACTGGCGCGGTCCGGCACCGGCAGTGAACATCTTCTCGTCCACCTCCTTGGCCACGGCGATCTGGTTGACGTTGGACGGGTCCATGATCGCGATCGGCGCCACGGCCTCGGCCTCGGTCGGCGCGGCCGTGCGCTGACGCATCTTCTCCGGCAGCCATTCGGCCAGACGTGACAGCAGCCAGCAGAACACGAAATAAATCACCGCGGCCACCACCAGCGTCTGCAGGATGTTGAAGTACATCGAACCGAGTCGGCGCGATTCCTGCAGCAGATCGGTGTACATGATGATCGAGCCGAGCGCGGTGTCCTTCAACACCACCACCAGCTGGGTCACCGCTGCGGGCAGCATGGCGAACACGGCCTGCGGCACCTCGATCTGCATCAGCGACTGGGTCTCGGTCAGTCCCAGCGCCAGCGACGCCTCGCGCTGGCCGCTCGGCAGATTGCCGACGCCGGAGCGTACCAGCTCGGCCACCACCGACCCGTTGTACAGCACGAGCGCCAACACCACGGCCCAGTACGACGAGTTGCCGATGCCGAGGAACGCAAACCCACGCCAGAAGAAGATCATCATCAGCAGCACGGGGACCGCGCGGCAGAACTCCACGACCACGGCGGAGATGCCGCGCAGCAGCGGGTTCGGCAGCAGACGCCCGATGCCGAAGACCAGGCCGAACGCCACGGCCCCGACGACGGCCAGGATCGAGGCCTGCAGCGTCATCCACAGGCCCGGCAGATAGAAGTCGGTCCATGCCTCGGGTTCGAGCGCCGGCTTCCACAGCTCCCAGCTCAACTGGTTCTCGCCGTCCGGCGGTGCCGCCAGACGCATGAGGATAAGCACCAGCACCACGGCGAACACCGCCGCGGCGATGATGTTGGCGACGCGGATTCTCCGCAGCCCTTTGGGGCCCGGCTGATCGAACAGCACCGAGCTTTCGTTCTTCTTGGATGTGGATGCCATGGCGCTCACCTCCTCACCGCAAGCTTGTTGGACAGGTACGTGGTCAGGATGCCGATCGGGATGATCAGGATCACGTATCCGATGGCGAAGATCAGGAAGATCTCGATGATGGCGTCGGCGTGGAACTCGATCATCTCGCTCATCAACGACGAGGTTTCGGTGGAGACGGACGCCGCGGCGGCCACCGTGGAGTTCTTCAGCAGCGCGATCAGCGTGTTGCCCAGCGGCGCCACCGAGCCGCGGAACGCCTGCGGCAGGATGATCAGCCCGGCCGACTGCATGAAGTTCAGACCCAGGGCGCGCGCGGCCTCGGCCTGGCCGAGCGGCACGGTGTTGATGCCGGAGCGCAGCGCCTCGCAGACGAACGCGGCCGTGTACAGCGACAGGCCGGTCACGGCGAGCCAGAAGAAGTTCGTGGCGAACGTGTCGGAGAACGTCAGCTTCAGCTGCGCGTACGCGCCGAGCACCATGAACACCATGATGATCGTCAACGGCATGTTCTTGAACAGTTCCACGTAGCCGCCGGCCACCGCCCGCAGCGACGAGATCGGCGAGATGCGCATCATGACGAGCACGACGCCGAGCACCAGCGAGAACAGGGCCGACCACAGGGTCAGCTCGATGTTCACCAGGAACGCGCCCAGCACGTCATACTCGCCGAACAAGGCAAGGAAATTATCCATCTCACTCCCCTTCCGTTGGCGTCGGCGGATTGTAGTCGGGATTCGGACTGTAGTCGGTGCCTGCGGTGTTCACCTCGATGGCACGCCCCCAGGAGCCGTCCTCGATCATCTTCTCGATGGCGTCGTTGATCTGGGCGGCGAAGTCGGACCGACCCTTCTTGATGCCGACGCCGTAGTACTCCTGGGTGAACGGCTTGCCCACCACCTTGAGCTGTCCGCGGGCGGCGGAGGCCAGGCCGGCCAGGATGATGTCGTCGGTGGTCACCGCGTCGACGATGCCGGAGAACAGCGCGGTGGCGCATTCGGCGTAGCCGGGCTGCTCCATCAGCTGCACCTCGTCGGCGAACTTCTCCTTGACGGTCACGGCGGAGGTCGATCCGGTCACCGAGCACAGGCGCTTGCCATTGAGGTCCTCGGGGCCGTTGATCTCGGTCTCGTCGTCGCGCACGAGCAGGTCCTGGCCGGCCACGAAGTACGGGCCGGCGAAGTCCACGACCGCCTTGCGCGAGTCGGTGATCGAATAGGTGGCGATGATCATGTCGACGTCGCCGTTCTGCAGCATGGCCTCACGCTGCGCGGACGGCGCCTCCTTCCAGACGATCTCGTCACGGGTGTAGCCGAGTTCCTCGGCGATGTACGTGGCCACGTCCACATCGAAGCCGACGTAGGTGCCGGACTTCTTGAAGCCCAGGCCCGGCTGGTCGAACTTGATGCCGATGCGAATCTTGCCTTCCTCGCTCGCGCCGCATCCGGCGAGCGACACCGCGCAGGCCAGGGCGCACGCGGCGGCGAGCGCACGGGTGATGATGTGTTGCTTCATACGCGCCTCCGCCGTCAGTGGGTCAGGATCTTCGAGAGGAAGTCCTTGGCGCGGTCGGTCTTCGGATGGTCGAAGAACTCGTCCGGGGTGCCGGATTCCAGGATCCGACCGTCGGCCATGAACACGATGCGGTCGGCCGCCTTGCGGGCGAAGCCCATCTCGTGGGTGACGCAGATCATCGTCATGCCCTCGTGGGCGAGTTCGACCATGACGTCCAGCACCTCGTTGACCATCTCGGGGTCGAGCGCGGAGGTGGGTTCGTCGAACAGCATGACCTTCGGCCGCATGGCCAGGGCACGAGCGATGGCCACGCGCTGCT
>NZ_DGVO01000012.1:0-6652 GCF_002394995.1 Bifidobacterium sp. UBA4282 | reverse complement strand
CGCTGCTGCTGGCCGCCCGACAGCTGGGACGGCATCTTGCCGGCCTGCGAGGCCACGCCGACGCGGTCGAGCAGGTCCATGGCCAGGTCCTCGGCTTCCTTCTTGTCCATATGGCGGACCTTGATGGGCGCAAGCGTCACGTTCTCGAGGATCGTCTTGTTGGCGAACAGGTTGAACGACTGGAATACCATGCCGACCTCAGCGCGCAGGTTCGCCAGCTCCTTGCCCTCCTGCGGCAGCGGCTTGCCGTCGATGCGAATCACGCCCGAGTCGATGGTCTCCAGGCGGTTGATGGTGCGGCACATCGTCGATTTGCCCGATCCGGACGGTCCGACGACGACCAGTACCTCGCCTTTGTTCACGGTCAGGTTGATGTCCTTGAGGACGTGCAGCTTATCGTAATGCTTGTCGACGTGGGACAGTTCGACCAGCGGATAACCGGCGTCCGACCTCCCCGTTGCCAGCGTCTCCGGCTGGCTCATCTGCGTTGTTGCTTCATTCTGTTCTGACATAAATCGTCATTATACCGACGCACCGTTACGAACCGATTGCCGTCGATCTGGTCCGCGCCCGCATACGCGGGAACCCCGGCCGAACGGCCGGGGTTCCAAGCGTTATCGCATGCGAGGAATATCAGTCCTCGTCCTCGTCGGGATCGTAGTCGACGCCGGTTTCGGCGCGCTGCTCGTCCGTGATCGGGGCCGGGGCACCGGTCAGCGGATCGCGGCCGCCGCCGGCCTTCGGGAAGGCGATGACGTCGCGGATGGTGTCGGTACCGGCCAGGATCGAAGCGGTGCGGTCCCATCCCAGGGCGATGCCGGCGTGCGGCGGGGCGCCGTACTTGAAGGCCTCAAGCAGGAAGCCGAACTTCTCGTCGGCCTCCTCCTTGGTGATGCCTAGGACGTCGAGGACGCGATCCTGGATATCGTCACGGTGGATACGGACGGAACCGCCGCCCATCTCCTCGCCGTTGCAGACGATGTCGTAGGAGTCGCTCATCGCGTGTTCGGGATCCTGGTCGAAGGTGTCGATCCAGTCGGCGGACGGCATCGTGAACGGGTGGTGCATCGAGGTCCACTTGGAGTGGCCGACCGCCACGTCGTCGTCATCCTCGTCCTCGGTGGACTTGAACAGCGGGAAGTCCACCACCCAGGTGAAGGCGAAGTCGTCGGGCTTAAGCAGGCCGGCGCGATCGGCAAGCTCCACGCGCACGGCACCCAACAGGTTCTGGGAGGAGGTGCGCGGACCGGCGGCGAAAAACACGGCGTCGCCGTCCTCGGCGCCCACGGCCTCCTTCAGGCCCGCACGCTCGGCTTCGGACAGGTTCTTGGCCACCGGTCCCTTGAGCTCGCCGTCCTCGGCGAACACCACGTAAGCCAGGCCCTTGGCGCCGCGCTGCTTAGCCCAATCCTGCCAGGCGTCGAACTGGCGACGCGGCGTGGCGGCGCCGCCCTTGAAGAGCACGGCGCCCACGTACGGGGCCTGGAACACGCGGAACGGCGTGTCCTTGAAATAGTCGGTGAGCTCGATCAGCTCATTGCCGAAGCGCAGATCCGGCTTGTCGGTGCCGTACTTGTCCATCGCCTCCTGCCAGGTGATGCGCTGGATCGGCAGCTTGACCTCATAGCCGGCGGCCTTCCAGATCGCCGCGATGACCTTCTCGGCCATCGCGATCACGTCCTCCTGGTCCACGAACGCCATCTCCATGTCGAGCTGGGTGAACTCGGGCTGGCGGTCGGCGCGGAAGTCCTCGTCACGGTAGCAGCGGGCGATCTGGTAGTAACGCTCGACGCCGGAGACCATCAGCAGCTGCTTGAGCAGCTGCGGGGACTGCGGCAGCGCGTACCAGGAGCCGGGCACCAGACGGGCGGGCACGAGGAAGTCGCGGGCGCCTTCGGGCGTGGACTTGATCATCGTCGGGGTCTCGACCTCGGTGAAGCCCATCTCATCGAGGGCCTGACGGGCGGCCTTGGCCATGTCGGAGCGCAGCTTGATGTTGCGCTGCATGGACGGACGGCGCAGATCCAGATAGCGGTACTTCAGGCGCACGTCCTCGCCCGGCAGCTTGTTCTCGGATTCGTTCTCGAGTGCGGTGGAGACCTGGAACGGCAGCGCGTCGGACTTGGCGAGGATCTCGATGGACCGGGCCACCACCTCGACCTTGCCGGTGGCCAGATGCTCGTTCTCGTTGCCTTCCGGGCGCAGGCGCACGGCGCCGATCACGCGGACCACGAACTCGCTCCTGAGCGGTCGGGCCATCTCCTCGTCGTTGATGACCACCTGAACCAGGCCCGAGCTATCGCGCAGGTCCACGAAGGCCACACCGCCGTGATCGCGACGACGATCGACCCAACCGGCGAGCGTCACCTGCTCACCGACCAGCGCTTCAGTGACTTCGGTGGCGTGATGTGTTCTGTAAGCCGTCTGGCTCATGCTGCTTCCACTCCTTGAATCTCCACGGTTTGCCGGGCAACCAGCGTATCCGGCTCCCACGACTTGGCATCGGCCGGTTCCTGGTCGCCCGTCACGATGTTCTTGACCTCGTCCACGGCTTCCGGATCGCTCCGGTCCGCAGGGAACCACACGTACGGAATGCCGAGCTTGTCGGCATACTTGATCTGCTTGCCGAGCTTGGCCGCGGTGGGGGCCACGTCGGTGGCGATGCCGCGGGCGCGCAGCCGGTTGGCGATCTCGTTCGATGCGGCGCGGTCCTCCTCGTTCCACACGGCCACCAGCACGGCCGCCGGGGAGATCCGGGAGGCCTTGGCGCCGGCCGTGTGCAGCATGTAGGAGACCAGACGGGACAGACCGATCGACAGGCCGACGCCCGGGTACTTGCGGTTGCCCTGGGAGGCCAGGTTGTCATAGCGGCCGCCCGAGCAGATCGAGCCGAGCGATGCCGCGCCGTCAAGGAACGTCTCGTATACGGAACCGGTGTAGTAATCCAGTCCGCGGGCGATCTTCAGGTCCGCGATCACCGAGCCGGGGCGGATACGGGCCGCCTCGTCCACGATCATGGCCAGGGTGTCGAGCCCCTGGCGGGCCAGCACGTAGGCGTCGGAGTCGGTGGCGATGCCGTGCGCGGCGCACAGGGCATCGAAGCGTTCGGCCAGTTCCGCGCCGTTCGCGGCGGTCAGGTTGGCCAGCTCCAGGCAGGCCGCGGCCTGCGCCTCGCTGGCGCCGCACTCGCCGATGAGCAGCTTGGCCACCTCGTCGGCGCCGATCTTGTCGAGCTTGTCGATCTCGCGCAGCACGCCTTCGATGTCGTTCAGGCCCAGACCACGGTAGAAGCCCTCGGACAGTTTGCGGTTGTTCGCGTGCACGGTGGCCTTCGGCAGGCCGAACTCGCGCAGGGCCTCCAGCGCGGAGACCATCACCAGCGGCAATTCCACCTCATAGTGGTCGGGCAGTTCCCCATTGCCGATCACGTCGATGTCGGCTTGCACGAATTCGCGGAAACGGCCTTCCTGGGGGCGTTCGCCGCGCCAGACCTTCTGGATCTGCCACCGCTTGAAGGGGAAGGCCAGGTCGTTGGCATGCTCGACCACATACCGGCTCAGCGGCACGGTCAGATCGAAGTGCAGGCCCAACCGGTCCTCCACCGGGGTATCGTTCTCCTGACCGACCTCCTGCAGACGGCTCAGCAGGTAGATCTCCTTGCTGGTCTCGCCTTTCTTGAGCAGGCTGGAGCCCGGTTCCACCGCGCGTGTCTCGATGCCGATGAACCCATTGAGCTCGAAAACCTTACGGAGCGTGTCGATGACACGCTGCTCCACAACACGTTCAGAGGGGAGCCACTCTGGAAATCCTGATAGTGATGCACCTTTAGCCACAGTTCCCTATAATACATAGAGGTTGGTGAAAATAACCGGTCGTGGCCGGCTGTTTTCCCGCCCCTCACTTACGACAAGCCTAAGGAGCTGGCCATGGCCGACGAGAATGTCACCACACCCGAGAACACCACCGAAATCACCGAGCAGGCAACGGCGCCCGCTCCCGAGGAGACCGTCGTCGTCGAGGAGACGACCGTCGTCGAGGAAACGGTGGCCGAGGCCCCCACGCCGGCGCCGACCCCGGCCGCGATGCCGAAGCCGCATGCCCCCTCCCCCGCGGCGTTCGCGAAGAAGACGCCGCAGCAGCATGCGCCCAAGCGGTCGACCATCACCTATTCCCAGGCCGACGTGACGGCGGCCGAGGCGTTCGGCCGCGTGGACGACAACGGCACCGTGTTCGTGCGCGAAGGCGATGCCGAACGCGAGGTCGGTCAGTTCCCGGACGCCTCCAAGGAGGAGGCGCTGGCGCTGTACGCACGCCGGTATCTGGATCTGAAGGCCAAGCTGGACCTGTTCGCTAACCGTCTGAAGTCCGCCAACGTCAAGAACCGTGAGATCGACGACACGCTCAAGACCCTGGCCGAGGAGACCGTCGAACCGGCCGTGGTGGGCGACATCGCCGCCATCAAGGCGCAGTTCGAGGAGCTGAAGGCCGAGGCCGCCGCCAAGAAGACCGCCATCGCCGAGGCCCGCAAGGCCGCGATGGACAAGGCCGTGGCCGAGCGCACCGCGATTGTGGAGAAGGCCGAGGCGCTGGCCGCCTCGCTGGGCGACAACACGAACTGGCGTTCGACCGCGGACAAGTTCCGCAATCTCTTCGAGCAGTGGCAGGAGCATCAGCGCACCACCATCCGCATCGACAAGGCGGATGCTGACGCACTGTGGAAGCGCTTCTCCCAGGCCCGCACCACGTTCAACCAGGCTCGCCGCAAGTGGGCGCAGGCCCGCGACAACGAGCGCAACCACGCCCGTGAGGCCAAGGAGGCGATCATCGCCGAGGCCAACGAGATCAAGGACTCGATCGCCTGGGGCGAGACCTCCCGCAAGTTCAACGAGCTGATGGATCGTTGGAAGCAGGCCGGCCGCGCTGGCCGCAACGAGGACGACGCCCTGTGGGCGCGCTTCCGCGAGGCCGCCGACACGTTCTTCAACGCGCGTCAGGCCGACCGCGACCAGACCAACTCGGCCGAGAAGGAGAACCTGTCCAGGAAGGAGGAGCTCCTCAAGCAGGCCGAGGCGCTGGTGCCGGTGGCCGACGAGGCCGCCGCCAAGAAGGCGCGTCAGGCGCTGGCCGCCATCCAGGAGGAATGGGATCAGATCGGCTATGTGCCGCGTGAGGCGATGCACCGCATCGAGTCCCGTCTGGATGCCGTCGACCGTCAGATCAAGGCCGTGGAGGATGCCGCCTGGAAGCAGACCGATCCGGAGGCCGACGCCCGCAAGTCCAGCTTCGAGGTGCAGCTGACCGCTCAGCTCGCCGAGCTGGATGAGAAGATCGCCGCCGAGACCGACCCGAAGAAGAAGGCCGCTCTGGAGGCCGAAAAGGCCACCAAGGAGCAGTGGCTCAACGCGATCCGCTAAGCCCCGTTCCAAACCGGTTTTCACTGGTGTGCCCCCTTAGGGGGGGGGCGCACCTTTTTCATATCCCGTGTCGGTTCTCCGATGCTCGGCCACCAACCGTAGCCTCGTTCGCTGACGGTATGAGGTGGCCCGGTCACCATGGCAGAATCCATGGCGACCGGGCCACCTCCATCACCTATATCGTGTGCACGACGCCGTCCGGCGTCATTCCGTGGGCTGCTCCGATTCCGCAGTGTCCTCGGCAGCGGACGCGGCACCGACGAGCTCGGGTTCCTCGAAACGCTCGCCGCGGAACGTGAACTCGCCGAGGATGCCTTCACCCTCCGCATCCACGACCACGCGCTGTCCGTCTTCGAGCTCGCCGAGCAGGATCTTCTCCGAGATGGCGTCCTCGATGTCGCGCTGGATGACACGGCGCAGCGGACGGGCGCCCAGCAGCGGGTCGAAGCCCTTCTGCGCGAGCAGGTCCTTGGCGGCGTCGGTCAGCTCGAGCGACATGTGGCGGTCGAACAGGCGGTCGTTGAGCTTGTTCACATCCAGGTCCACGATCTGGCGCACCTGCGGTTCGGTGAGCTGACGGAACACGATGATGTCGTCCAGACGGTTGAGGAACTCGGGACGGAACTGCTGCTTGAGCTCCGTGCTCACCTGGTCCTTCATCCGCTGGTAGCTCGACTCGGTGTTCGACCCCAGGCTGAAGCCGGTATTGGCCGACTTGGCGATGTTGCTCGACCCCAAGTTCGTGGTCAGGATGATGATCGTGTTCTTGAAATCCACCTTGCGGCCCTGGCCGTCGGTCAGGTGACCGTCATCCAGCACCTGCAGCAACGTGTTGAAGATGTCCGGATGGGCCTTCTCGATCTCGTCGAACAGCACCACCGAGAACGGCTTGCGGCGCACCTTCTCGGTGAGCTCGCCGCCCTCCTCGTATCCGACATATCCCGGGGGCGCGCCGAACAGACGCGAGGCCGCGTACTTCTCGGAGAACTCCGACATATCCACGCGGATCAGCGCGTCCTCATCGTCGAACAGGAACTCGGCCAGCGCCTTGGCCAGCTCGGTCTTGCCCACGCCGGTGGTGCCGAGGAAGAGGAAGGATCCGATGGGCCTGTGCTCGTTGCTGAGCCCGGCACGCGAGCGTCGCACTGCGTCCGAAACGGCGGCGATGGCCTTGTCCTGGCCCACCACCCTCTTGTGCAGTTCGCTCTCCATCCGCAGGAGTTTCTCCTTTTCGCTTT
>NZ_DGVO01000045.1:22303-25134 GCF_002394995.1 Bifidobacterium sp. UBA4282 | reverse complement strand
GTCCAACAAACGGGGCGCAGTTCAGATCGCGGGGGTTTGTCATATCCGGGGCGTCCGGGAGCTGTACGGCCGTCGTTCAGCTCTGGGCGGCGTCCTTCATCAGGCCCAACGCGATGGCGGTCTGCAGTACGTAGCCCTCGCGCGGGTCGGTGGCGTCCCATCCGGTGGTTTCGGCGGCCCGCTTGAGCCTGTAGCGCACCGTGTTGGGGTGCACATTCAGTTCCTTGGCTGTGGTCTCCAGCGAATTACCGGATTTCAGGAAGGTCGAGACCGTGGCCAGTGTGGGATCGTCGGCATTGTCCCCCCGCAAGGAACGGTAGACCTCGTTCACCAACTCGTTGCGCGCGTCCTCGTCTCCCAGCAACGCTCGCTCGGGCAACACGTCGTCGGCCCTCATCGGCCGCGGCAGCGCGGGCACCGCGGCGGCCGCCGCCAACGCCGCCAGCACGCTGCGCACGCTGCGCTGCGCTCCCTCCACCCGGTGACGCACCGGCCCCAGACACAGCGGCAGCTGCGCGTGGAATGCGTCGGTCATGGCGGTGCAGGCCACCTCCGGCGTGACTGCGCTCTGCATCTCCACCAAGGCCACGCACCAGGTGCCGCGTACGCCGATGATGCAGTTGCTCCCGCCGAGATTGCGGATGGCCTCACGGATCAGCCGGGAGGAATCGCCGATGCCCTTGGCCGGCGTACCGGCCACGGTGAAGCAGGTGAAATCGTCTCGCCAACCCAGCACGCGCAGCAATGACATGACGCGGTCGTCGGCCAGGCCATCCGCCAGGCATTCGAACGCCACCGATTCCACACGCGCGTCGAGGGTGTCGCCCTCCCCGCCCCGCAGCAGCGCCAGCATATCGTCCGAGGCACCCTGACGGTGTTCGGACGAACGGCGATGCTGCGATAACGGCCAGACGGAAGGAGTCATGCTTCCACTGTATCCGGGTTCGGCGAATTCGGCGGCATGCCGTCCGCCGTGTGGCGCGACGCCAGGGACTCCCGCCAGAACGTCAGGCACAGGAAACCGAAGCAGAACGCCACGGGCAGCATATGCCGCTCGAAGTTGTTGGCCGGCGCGGTGATCATGACCCCCATCAGCAACGCCAGGGGAATATGCCAGGCGAGCGTGCGCCAACGCCGCAGCACCACTTCGGCCGCTCCGATCAGCAGCGTCAACGACACATACAGGTTGCCGTGCGTCAGCCATCCGAGCACCGGCACGGCGCCCCAATCCCGCGCGAACTGGGCGACCGACGTCCGCCAGTCGTGGCACCAGTCCTTGATCCACTCGGTCTGGTTCTGCACGTAGATGCTGTCCACGTAGTAATCCATCGAGGTGTACGGGCTGGCGGTCACATCGAAATAGCCGTAGCACTTGGCCAGCAACGCGTCGAGCGCAATCACCGGGTTGGCGGCCACGATCTGGGCCCACGCGGTGTTGAACTGCGCCATGTCCTCCTCGGTCACCGTGCGCCACTTATAGCTGACCTTTTTGGACTGGATGCCGGAGGACTTGACCGGGTCGGCGTCATCCTGACGGTATGCGTCCGCCATCTGGTCCAGGTTGAAGATCGGTTCCAGCAACTCCGCGGCGGATTCCGGGATGCCTTCGGGGTTGAGCTTGGCCACGCGCGCGATCTGCTGGAGTTGGATGCCGCGGCTCTCGATCGGATCGCCGTTGATGATCAGGCCGGATTGGATCATCAGCACCACGCCGCCGTGAATCAGCACGGTCGGCAGCAGCAGCGCGGTCACATAGACACGCCAGCGGCGACGGTCGGCGATCAGCGCCAGCAGGATCTGCAGCACGATGATGTACCAGGCGTACTTGGCGGAGATCAGCATCACGCAGGACGCCGCGGCGAACGCCATCCAGGATCGGGTTCTCAGCCGCCGCGCCTTGCCGTCCGGCATCAGCTCGCCACGGGTCATATGCAGCTCATACCACACGCCGAACCACCAGACGAACGAGAACGCGAACAGCGGCGACTTGGTCAGCGAGATCGTGGCGAACACCGCCAACGGGCAGACCAGGAAGAACAGGAGGATTACGAACCGTTGGAGTGCGCCCGCCGGTCGCGCCAGTCCCGTTTCGCGCAGGGCGTCGATGCCTTCGCCGCCGTCGGCCGGCCGCAGGAACGGCAGGTTGAAGAACCGGTTGGCGGTGGCCGCGCAGCAGAACGCGGCGAACACGAACTGGATCGCCGACAGCGCCACGAACCCGGCGTCGTTCGAGCCGGTGAGATACCGGGAGACGGCCGTGGCGGCGCCGTAGCACACGGTGAGCACGATGTTGTGCTGGTCGGTCAGATACGTCGGATCCTCGGGCCACAGATAATGCGCGGTCGGGTAGATGTCCATCGGCACGAACGAGAAGAACCCGATGTACGGCTGGTCCACGCCCAGCCACTGGTTCCACGCCCAGCTGAACTCGCGCGCCTGCGACCGCACGTCCGCGCCGAACGCGCTCAGCAGCGTCGTCGGCACCCACAGCCAGCCGATGAGCAGGATCAGGAACAGCTTCCACCAGCGGTCGGTGCCGCGCAGGATCATCCGCCGGCACCAGTCGCCGGCGTGCGCCACGGCTTGCATCGGCGCGGTCAGGGCCAGATGCACGAGCCGTCGTTTGGCGGCGACGGGCAGCGGCGGCAGGATCCGCCGACGCCTGGCCCAGCGGACCAGCAGGATCACAATGCCCAGATACGCGGCGAAGGAGACGAGGAAATAGGCGGTGTTGGCCCAAGACCAGTCGGCGATCGACCCCTCGACCCAGTACAGCGGCCCCACGGCCGTGCACAGCGCCATCCACAGGCAGGCGAATCCCGCCAATCCCC
>NZ_DGVO01000045.1:0-22247 GCF_002394995.1 Bifidobacterium sp. UBA4282 | reverse complement strand
CCCGCCAATCCCCAGCGGGCTCCGGCGGCGAGCCCGGCCAGCCGGGTGCGGCGGGGGCGTATGGCCACGGTTTCGACGGTGGCTCCGGCGGCGGCATCCCCCGAAGGAGTAGTGTGAGCGCTCCCAGCTGTGGATACAAGGTGTCGGCCGTCGTCGGCATGCATCATATCCACACTGGAAGGCTCGGTCATGGATGGCAATTGTACAATGCGCGGATGATTGCCGGGTGCGGATCCGCCGTACCCTCGCAAAAGCTTCGACGTGGAAGGGGCTGTGCCGGAGGCCATGATGGGAGCAGGACAATCGTGCCGGTCCGCGTCATCGGCATGAGTGCGTGGCTCAGCCGGAACGACCGCATGCGCCGTACAAGTTGGAGGCCATGGGCGATAGGGTGGAATCATGAATGGAAACGAGTCTGAAGCGATGCGGCGTCTGCCGCGTACCTGCCGCGCCGCCGACCGGGTGCTGTGGTTCGACGAGGTGGATTCGACGAATACGGTGGCGCGCCGGCTGCTGGCCGAGGCGTGGCAGCCGGTTGACGTCGCGGGCCCGGATGTTGCCGGGGCCGCGACCGCTGCGGCGTGTGCCGGTGCTGCGGGTGCGTTTGGCGACGCGATTGCGGATGCCGCCGCCGAACCGCCCATCGCTGTGATCGTGGCCGACAGCCAGACCGCCGGCCATGGCCGACTTGGGCGGCAGTGGGTGAGCCGGCCGGGGGAGTCGTCGATGGTGTCCTTCGCCACGGTGCTGCCGCAGTCGCTGGTGACCGATTCCCGCGTCAACGGCTGGCTGCAGATGATCGCCGGCCTGGCCGCGATCGACGCGTTGACCACGGCACTGGCCGAAACCGGAGCAGACCGCTGTTGCGCGAGCCACGGCCCTAAAGACGACTGCGCATTGATGTTGAAATGGCCCAATGACGTGTTCCTGCACGGCCGCAAGTTGGGCGGCGTCCTCTTGGAATCGGTGATGCCGCCCGCCGCGGACACTCCGATGGCGGGCCTGGTGATCGGTATCGGGCTCAATCTGAATCTTCCCGCCGACCATCTGCCTACGGAACAGGCCACATCGCTGCAATTGCATCGGGCGCCGCTGCCCGACCCGCTCGAGTTGCGTGACCGCATCGCAGCCGGAACCGTGATCGCGTTGCGGTCACGCATGCGGGCCTTCGCGGTCGATCCTACAGATTATGCCGTCGCCTTGCGCGACGAGACCGAAGCGTTGTGCTGGACGCTTGGCCGCCGCGTCGAGGCGCGGATGACGGATGGCTCGGTGACGCGGGGAGTCGCAACGGCTCTGAACCCTGATGCATCATTGACGGTGCGCGCCGATGATGGCGTGGATCATGTGGTGCGCACCGGCGACGTCGGCGTGCTCTAGACGTGACGTGTCGCGGTTCGGTACCCCGACCGGGAATATGGATGGCGATCGCGGACCAGTCGGGTTGGGCACCGTGGCCCGCGATCGGGATGTGCGTGGCTTACAGGCGGCTGATGCCGGCGGCGGCCAACGCGGCGACGGCGGCCTTGACCAGATCGCCGATGACGAAACCGGCGGAGGCCAGGGCCACGGCGGCGAACGGCACGCCGGTCATCACCGACTGCATCGTGATGCCGAACGCGTAGACCACCACAACGCAGCCGGCCAGGCAGGCGGCGAAGTAGCGCAGCGCGGTCAGCCGGCCCTTGGCAGCGCCCTTGAGCAGTGCGGTCACCACCACGCCGGGCAGGAATCCGATCAGGAAGCCGCCGGACGGGCTGACCAGGGAGGCGGTGGCCATGCCGCCGGCGAACACCGGCAGACCGGCCGCGCCGGCGCCCAGGTACAGACACACGGATGCGGCGGCCTGGGCCGGGGTGAGCATCAGGCCGGCCAGCATGACCACGAAGGTCTGCAGCGTGATCGGCACCGGGGTGCCCGGGATAGGCACGGCGCCGGCGGCGGCCGACGCCCACATCAGCACGGAGAACAGCACCGGCAGGGCCACGGGCTTGGCGCGGGCGGCCGTGGTGCGGGCGATTGCGGCGATGCGGTTGGACATGGGAGCCTCCATTCATAATGGGTCGTGCCCTCCGCGGCGCATGCGGCCGACGGCCATCGGACCGGTGGGGAAGGGCTGTGATGCCGCCATTGTAGGGACGGGTGTCCGGCGCGGGGCGCTGTGGGAGCCCACAAAAAAGCGGGTGCGGTGTTGTACCGGGGGATACGGGGCCGTAGGTTACGGCGGCGTTTGTGGAACCGTACAAAAGCGGGCGCGATGTTTTGTAGATTCCTGGCTGACCGCGCGGGGCCGCACCGGCATAAGTTTGGATATCATGGGCAAACGTATCGAAAAAGTGTTGGTCGCCAATCGCGGCGAGATCGCCCTGCGGGTGGTGCGCACCCTCAAGGAGATGGGCATCGCGAGCGTGGCCGTCTACGCCGAACAGGACCGTGAATCGCAGTATGTGAGCATGGCCGACGAGGCGTACCTGCTCTCGGGTGACACCTACAAGGACACCTACCTCAACGAGGAGCTCATGCTGGAGATCCTCCGGCGGTCCGGCGCCGATGCCGTGCATCCGGGGTACGGGTTCCTCGCCGAAGTCGCCTCCTTCGCCGAGAAGGTCGCCGCAGCCGGTGCGGTCTGGATCGGCCCATCCCCGAAGGCATTGACCGACCTGGGTGACAAGATCACCGCCCGCCGCGTGGCCACCCGCGCCAAGGTCCCGCCAGTCCCGGGCCTGTCCGAATCGGCTACCGACATCCACGCGCTGTTCGACTTCGCGCACACGCACGGCTTCCCGATCATGATGAAGCGCACCGACGGCGGTGGCGGCCATGGCATCACGATCGTGCGCAACGACGACGAGCTGCGCGGCTTCTACCTGAACCACGATTCGCTGCAGGGCGGCGACCTGAAGGAATACTTCATCGAGCGTTTCATCGACAAGGCCCGCCACGTGGAGACCCAGTGCGGCCGCGACAGCCACGGCAACTTCACCGTGTACTCCACGCGCGACTGCACAGTGCAGCGCCGCAACCAGAAGCTCATCGAGGAGGCGCCGGCGCCATTCCTGGACGAGTCCGTGATCCGCCAGCTCACCCAGTATTCCGGCAACCTGTTTCAGGCGGTCGACTACGTGGGCCTGGGCACCTGCGAGTTCATGGTCACCCCGCAGAACAAGGTGTACTTCCTGGAGGTCAACCCGCGTCTGCAGGTCGAGCATACGGTCAGCGAGGAGGTGTGCGGGCTGGACCTGGTGCGCGAGCAGATCACCATCGCCGAAGGCGGCGAGCTGACCGAAGCCCCCGAACCGCGCGGCCACAGCTTCGAGCTGCGCATCACCTGCGAGGATCCGGCCACCAACCTGACCCCGAGCTCGGGCACGCTGACCCGCATCGCCTGGCCGTCCGGCGCCGGCATCCGCATCGACTCCGGCGTCAAGGAGGGCGACACCGTCTCCCCGAAGTTCGATTCGATGATGGGCAAGCTCATCGTCACCGCGCAGGACCGTGCCGCAGCCGTGGCGCGCGTGCGCCGCGCGCTGGGCGAGCTGGTCATCGAGGGCGTGCCCACCCCGGCCAGCCTGTTCGAACAGATCTTCAACGACCCGGACTTCACCGCCGAGAACGGCCACGCCTTCGACATCTCCACCAAGTGGCTCGAACGCACCTACCTGAACCGCGAACCCGGTTCGCTGAGCGCCGGCCAGCCCGCCTCGCTGAGCGCGGGGGCCGCGGAGACGCCGAAGACCGCCACCGAGTCCTTCGTCATCGAGATCGACAACCGCCGCGTCACGCTCACCGTGCCGCAGGACATCGTCGACAACCTGACCGGTTCCGCCCGCGCCCGCGGCGCCAAGCTGCCGACCCAGCCGCTGCGCGGTCAGGGCCTGCACAACGTGGCCGCCAAGGCCGCGGCCGATGAGGGGCAGTCCGGCGTCATCGCCTCGCCGATGCAGGCCGTCGTCACGCGCATCAACGTGGCGGAGGGCCAGCAGGTGTCCAAGGGCGACCTGCTGGTGGTGCTCGAATCGATGAAGATGGAGAACTACGTGTACTCGCCGGTGGCGGGCACCGTCACCAAGATCTTCGTGGGGCCGGCCGCCGGCGTGGAGGCCGGCGAGACGCTGGTCACGCTCGACATCAACGGCGCATCCAAGCCCGAGCAGGAGGAGGGTGAAGCCAAGTGACCGATATCATGACAGCCCCCGCCGTCGTCAAGGCCATGGAGAACGGCGGCGCCTCGGACAAGCAGCCGATCCGCGCGGCCATCGTGCGCGCGGCCGAACTCGCCCGTGACGCCGAGGAGCACGCCCGCACACGCCAGCACGCCAAGGGCAAACACACCGCCCGCGAGCGCCTGGACCTGCTGTTCGACACCGGCTCCTTCCAGGAGATCGGCCGCTTCGCCGGCGGCGACATCAACGGCGGCAAGGCCGGCTCGGCCGTCATCACCGGCTTCGGCGAGATCTACGGGCGCAAGGTCGGCGTGTACGCGCAGGACTTCTCCGTGCAGGGCGGCACGCTCGGCGCGGCCGAAGGTGCGAAGATCTGCCATCTGATGGACATGGCCCTGGAACTCAAGGTGCCGGTCGTGGCCCTGATCGACTCGGGCGGCGCCCGCATCCAGGAGGGCGTGGCCGCGCTCACCCAGTACGGCCGCATCTTCCGCAAGACCTGCGAGGCCAGTGGCTTCATCCCGCAGATCTCGATCATCCTCGGCCCCTGCGCCGGCGGCGCCGTCTACTGCCCGGCCCTGACCGACCTGATCATCATGACCCGTGAGAACTCCAGCATGTTCGTCACCGGACCCGACGTGGTCAAGGCCGCCACCGGCGAGACGATCAGCATGGACGACCTCGGCGGCGGCCTGGTGCACAACGCCACCTCCGGTGTGGCCCACTACCTGGGCGAGGACGAGGCCGACGCCATCGACTACGCGCGCACCGTGCTGGCCTACCTGCCGTCCAGCTCGGACGACAACCCGCCGACCTTCGCCTATGCGGCCACCCGCGGCGATCGTGCCGTGGCCGAGCGCCTCGGCACGATCGTGCCGGAGAACGACCGCCAGCCCTACGACGTGCTCGACGTGATCCGCTGCATCGTGGACTACGGCGAGTTCGTGCAGGTGCAGGAGCTGTTCGCCCCCTCGGCGGTCGTCGGCCTGGCCTGCGTGGAGGGTCATCCGGTCGGCATCGTGGCCAACCAGCCGAACGTGAACGCCGGCGTGCTCGACGTGGACGCCTCCGAGAAGGTGGCCCGGTTCGTGCGCCTGTGCGACGCGTTCAACCTGCCGGTGATCACCCTGGTGGACACCCCGGGCTACAAGCCGGGCGCCGAACAGGAGCATGCGGGCATTATCCGCCGCGGCGCCAAGGTCATCTACGCCTACGCCAACGCCCAGGTGCCGATGGTCACCGTCATCCTGCGCAAGGCCTTCGGCGGCGCGTACATCGTCATGGGCTCCAAGTCCATCGGCGCGGACATGAACTTCGCGTGGCCGTCCAGCCAGATCGCGGTGCTCGGCGCGAAGGGTGCCGTCAACATCATCCACCGCAAGGAGCTGCAGAAGGCCAAGGAGATGGGCAAGGACGTCGAGGCGCTGCGCACCAAGCTCGCCGACGACTACGAGGCCACCACCGTCAACGCGAACCTGTCCCTGGAGATGGGCGAGATCGACGCCATGATCGACCCCGAACAGACCCGCGAGGCCATCGCCGAATCGCTGCGCCTGCTGGCCGGCAAGAAGCGTGTCCGCCGCACCACCAAACACCACGGCAACCAGCCGCTGTGACCGACGACCTGAACAGACTTGAACCAAACAGAAGAAAAGGAACAGCAATGACCGATACCATGTTCTTCCTCAACCGTCTGGCGGCCGAGCCCCACGCGCTCGCCTTCGGCGGGCAGTCCACGCCGTGGACTGTCGCCCTGGCCGACCAGACCACCGACCCGATGCTTGAGGTGTCACTGAAGGACCATATGGCCGCCGCCAACCGGCTGCTCACCCCGGTGAGCGCCGACCTGCTGGCCGCCAACGGCCGCCCGGTGGACCTGTTCGGCTTCGACGCGAATCCGGCCAAGCTCGGCCCCGCCGCCGACGCCGCGGCCTCCGTGCCCGGCATCGCGCTGGCGCAGCTGGGCGCGCTGCTGGACATGGCCGGCCTGGGCTATGACCCGGCCGCCGCCAAGCCCGTCGCCGTGCTCGGCCACTCCCAGGGCGTGCTCGCCGTGCACATGGTGCAGGCCGCCATGGCCGCCGGTTCGATTGAGGCCGCCGCCGAGCAGATCGACGAGATCCTGGCCATCGCCCAGCTCATCGGCGTGGCCGGCGCCCGCCAGACCAAGCTCATCGCGCTGAACGCCAAGGTCGGCGAGGCCACCCCGATGCTGTCGGTCAAGGGTGCCACCGTCAAGCAGGTCGAGGCGCTGATCGAGCGCGTCGCCACGCCGCGCGGCCCGATCTCCATCGCCGTCACGAACGCTGTCGACAACCAGGTGCTCTCCGGCTACCCGGAGGATCTGGCGTCGTTCGTCACCGAAGCCGAGAAGGAGCACAAGCACCAGGCCAAGTTGCGCGAGGAGAAGGTCCGCGGCGGCTCGGTGTTCAACCCGGTGCTCGAATACCTTGAGGTCACCCTGCCGTTCCACTCCCCGCTGATGGCCGACGCGGTCGCGCAGACCGTGGCCTGGGCGCAGGCCTGCGGCCTGGACGGCAACCGTGCCCGCGCGCTCGCCGACGAGGTGCTGGTCAACCATGTGGACTGGGCCGCCCGTGTCCACGACCTGATCGACGCCACCGACCCGACCAAGCTGTGGGTGGTGGACATGGGCCCCGGCGCGACCGCCGGCAAGCTGATCTCTGCCAACGTGCAGGGCACCGGCGTCGGCATCGTTGAGGCCACCACCGGCACCGAACGCGCCGCGCTGGCCACGCTGGACGGCGACCCGGAGCGCACCCAGAACTGGAAGGATTTCGCTCCGAGCGTCATCCACACGCCCGCCGGAGACAAGATTCGTACCAAGTTCAGCGAGCTGACCGGCAAGGCGCCGGTGCTGCTTGCCGGCATGACGCCGACCACCGTGGATCCGGAGATCGTGGCCGCGGCCGCGAACGCCGGCTACTGGGCGGAGATCGGCGGCGGCGGCCAGGTGACCGCCGACGTGTTCGACCGCAACGTGGCCAAGCTTGAGGAACAGCTCGAAGAGGGCCGCACCGTTGAATTCAACGCCATGTTCATGGACCGTTACCTGTGGAACCTGCAGTTCGGCTCCCAGCGCATCGTGCCGAAGAAGCGCGCTTCGGGCACCCCGATCGACGGCGTCGTCGTCTCCGCCGGCATCCCCGAGCTCGATGAGGCCAAGGCGCTGGTCGCCTCGCTGAACGCCGACGGCATTCCGTACGTGGCCTTCAAGCCGGGCACTGTGGATCAGATCCGTCAGGTGGTGCGCATCGCCAAGGCCGTGGCCCCGACCACGATTATCGTGGAGGTCGAGGGCGGCGTGGCCGGCGGCCACCACTCCTGGGAGTCGCTGGACGACCTGCTGCTCAACACCTACGCCGACGTGCGCGCCTGCCGGAACCTGGTGCTCGTGGCCGGCGGCGGCATCGGCACGCCGGAGCGCGCCGCGGACTACATCTCCGGCCAGTGGGCGCGCGCCTACGACATGCCCGACATGCCGGTGGACGGCGTGCTGGTCGGCACGGCGGCCATGACCGCCAAGGAGGCCCACACCAGCCCGCAGGTCAAGAAGATGCTCGTCGAGACCCCGGGCATCACTGACTTCACCCCGGACCCGGACCCGTTCGCGCCGCGCGGCGAGAAGTGGGTGCCGTCCGGCAAGGCCGTCGGCGGCGTGACCTCCGGTCTGAGCCATCTGCATGCCGACATCTACGAGCTGGAGAACGCCTCCGCCCGCTGCGGCCGCCTGCTGGTGCGCGTCATGAAGCACCCGGAGGAGCTGGACGCCCGCCGCGGCGAGATCATCGAGGCCCTGAACACCACCGCCAAGCCGTACTTCGGCGACCTCAAGGATATGACCTACCTCGAGTGGGCCGAGCGCTTCGCCGAGCTGTCGTTCCCGTGGGCCGACTGGACCTACGCCGAGCGCTTCCTGCACTTGCTGCAGCGCATCGAGGCCCGCGTCTGCTCGCAGGAGTCCGGCGAGCTGGATTCGCTGTTCGCCGACCGCGCCGCCGTGGAATCCGACCCGCAGGCCGCCATCGCCAAGCTGCGCGCCGCCTATCCGCAGGCCGCCGAGCTGAAGGTGACCGCCGCCGACGTGGCCTGGTTCCCGACCCTGGTGCGCGAGTTCCCCAAGCCGATGCCGTTTGTGCCGGTCATCGACAACGACCTGCTGCGCTGGTGGGGCCAGGATCAGCTGTGGCAGTCTGAGGACGCCCGCTACTCCGCCGATTCCGTGCGTATCATCCCCGGCCCGATCTCCGTGGCCGGCATCACCACGATGGACGAGCCGATCGCCGACATCCTCGGCCGCTTCGAGCACGCCGCCGTGGAGCGCGTCAAGGAGGCCAACAATGGCGAGACCACCGAGGCCTTCGCCGAGCTGGGCGCCTGCGCGGACGCCGAGGCGTTCATCCGCAGCTGCCCGAACATCTCCTGGGTCGGCCATCTGATGGCCAACCCCGCCTACGGCACCGCCAACGGCGACGCGGACTACGAGATTCGCCACGTCGGCACCGGCGAGGACGGCGAGCTGTTCGATCTGGACATCCATCTGGACACCTACTGGGACAACGATCCGGACGGCGGCCTGTCCAAGCACGCCGTGCGCGACATCGTCATCCCGCTGGTCGTCAACGGCACCGAGTCCGGCCTGTTCCCGGTCGTGGACCGCGACCGCCTGCCCGAGCACGTCTACGCGATGCTCGCCGCCACCGCCGGCATCGGCAACACCGCCATCACCGGCGACGAGCTGACCGCTATGCCGGTCATCGAGAAGAGCGCCGACAAGGCCGCCCGTCCGTTCGGCGAGGCGCACGCCACCTACACCCTGTCCGCCAACCTCGGATTCGACCACGAGGCCGCCACCGCCGGCACCCTGCCGCAGAACCTCAAGGCCTCGCGCATCGCCCCCGACGCGCTGGTCGGCCCGGCCTGGCCCGCCATCTACGCGGCGCTCGGCTCCGTGTACGTCAACGGCTTCCCGGTCATCGAGGGCCTGCTCAACGCCGTGCACCTCGACCACCTCATCGAGCTCGAGGTCACCGAGGAAGAGCTGCTCGCCCATACCGGCGAGACCATCAGCATGACCAGCTGGGCCGAGGACTACTTCGAGTCCGCCTCCGGCCGCGTGGTGACCATCCATGTGGACCACGCCGCCGCCGACGGCACCGTGCTCGCCCACGAGACCGAGCGCTTCGCGATCCGCGGCCGCGCCTATTCCGACGCGCTGCCCGCCGAGGCCCCCGACTACGGCGACTACCTGAACTTCCACCGCGGCGAGCTCGCCGCCAAGGAGACGACGTTCGCCCTCGACGGCATGGACGCGAACGAGTCGCTCACCGATTCGACCCCGCGCCGCCTGCTGCGCCGCGTCAAGGTCACCGCCCCGCACGAGATGACCGCGTTCGCGCGCACCTCGGGCGACTTCAACCCGATCCATACCTCGCACCGCGGCGCCGCCATCTCCGGACTGAGCGCCCCGCTCGTGCACGGCATGTGGCTGTCCGCCACCGCCCAGCACGTGGCCCAGGCCACCGACGACAAGGGCGCCCACTATGAGATCGCCGGCTGGACCTACAACATGTACGGCATGGTGCAGCTGGACGACGAGGTGGAGATCTCCGTCGAGCGCGTCGGCAAGGTCCGCCACGGCGGCATGCTGCTGGAGGTGACCTGCCGCATCGACGGCGCGATTGTCTCCCGTGGCACCGCGGTCACTCGCGCCCCGAAGGCCGCGTTCGTGTACCCCGGCCAGGGAATCCAGCAGCAGGGCATGGAACTCGACGCCCGCGCCAAGTCCCCGGCCGCGCGTGAGGTCTGGGAGCGTGCCGACCGGATCACCCGCGAGCAGCTCGGCTTCTCGATCATCGCCGTCGTGCGCGATAACCCGAAGGAGCTCGTGGCCAACGGCGTGCGCTACTACCATCCGGATGGCCTGCTCAACCTGACCCAGTTCACCCAGGTGGCGCTCGCCACCGTGGCGTTCGTGCAGACCGCGCGCCTGCGCGAATCCGGCAGCGACATCTGGCCCGCCTACTTCGCCGGCCACTCGCTGGGCGAGTACAACGCGCTGAGCTCGTTCGCCGGCATCATCCCGCTGGAGACGGTGCTCGTGCTCGTGTTCCACCGCGGTTCCGCCATGGACAGCCTGGTCGAACGTGACGCCAACGGCCGCACGAACTACCGCATGGGCGCGCTGCGCTCCAACCAGTTCGGCATCGGCGACGACGGCGTGAACGAGTACGTGCAGTCCATCGCCGAGCAGACCGGCGAGTTCCTGCAGATTGTCAACTACAACCTCTCCGGTTCGCAGTACGTGGTCGCCGGTACGGTGGCGGGCCTGAAGGCCCTGGGCGCCGACGCCGCGCGCCGTGCCGCCGAGTACGGCGGACGCAAGCCGTTCATGGTGCTGCCCGGCATCGACGTACCGTTCCATTCGCGCATGCTGCGCAACGGCGTGCCGGACTTCCGCGACAAGCTCGACGCGCTGCTGCCGCAGTACATCGACTACAGCCGCTTGGTCGGCCGCTACATCCCGAACCTGGTGGCCTGCCCGTTCGAGATGACCAAGGAATTCGCCGCCAAGATCCTTGAGGTCGTGCCCTCCGAGCGCATCAAGGCCGCGCTGGACGACCCGGCCGTGTGGGATTCCTACGCCGCCGACGACCAGAAGCTCGGCCGCCTGCTGCTCACCGAACTGCTCTCGTGGCAGTTCGCCTCCCCGGTGCGCTGGATCGAGACGCAGAACCTGATGTTCAGCGCCCGCGGCATCGGCGGCCTGGGTGTGGAGCAGCTCGTGGAGGTCGGCCTCGGCAATTCGCCGACGCTGGCGAACATGGCCGCCAAGACCCTGAAGTTGCCCGAGTTCTCCGGCCGCGACGTGACCGTGTACAACGTGGGCCGCGACGAGGCCCGCGTCACGATGGCCGACTCCGATTCGCTGGTCGTCGAGGAGGAATCGGAGGAGACCGCGGTCGAGTCCGCCCCGGCCGCGCCGGCGGCTCCGGCGGCCGCGGCCCCGGCCCCGGTCGAGTCCGCTCCGGCCGCCCCTGAGGCCCCCGCCGGCGCACCGTCCGGTGCCGCCGTGGCGGACATCCCGTTCAAGGCCTCCGACGCGATCGCGACCCTGCTGGCCTACTCGGCCAAGGTCCGCCCCGATCAGATTGGCGACAACGACACCACCGACACGCTGACCAACGGCGTCTCCTCGCGCCGCAACCAGCTGCTCATGGACATCAGCTCCGAGCTGGGCGTCGCGAGCGTGGACGGCGCCGCCGAGGCCTCGATCTCCGCGCTGAGCGCCCTGGTGGACAAGGTGGCCCCGAACTACAAGGCCTTCGGCCCGGTGCTCTCCGACATCGTGCGCGACCGCGTGCGCGGCATGTTCGGCGCGGCCGGCCTGAAGGTGGCCGGCATCGAGAAGCGTGTGACCGACACCTGGCAGCTCGGCGCCGGCTGGGCCTCCAACGTGGTGGCCACGCTGGTGCTGGAGACCCGCGAGGGCGCCTCCGCCCGCGGCGGCGATCTGGCCGGCATCGGCAGCGAGCCCGCGTCCAACGCGGCCGCCGCCAACGCCATGATCGACGCGGCCGTGCAGAAGGTCGCCGCCAACCACGGCGTCTCCGTGGCCATGCCGTCCGCAGGCGGCGCGGCCGGCGGCGGCGTGGTCGACTCGGCCGCGCTGGACGCCTACGCCGCCCAGGTCACCGGTGCCGACGGTGTGCTCGCCTCCACCGCCCGCTTCGTGCTGAACCAGCTGGGCCTCAACGCACCCGCCGCCGTCGACGAATCCGACGACAACGCCGCGGTCGTGGCCGCCGTCGAGGCCGAGCTCGGCTCCGACTGGCCCAAGCAGGTCGAGCCGCGCTTCGACGCGAACAAGGCCATCCTGTTCGACGACCGCTGGGCCTCCGCCCGTGAGGACCTGGCCCGCGCGTTCTACAACGGCGACGACTCCGTGCTCGCCTCCAGCTTCAAGGGCCTGGGCAAGACTATCGCCGACGAGGCCGCCTGGTTCGCCGCCAAGGCCAAGGAAGCCGGCAAGGACGCGTCCGCGTACGAGCGGATCGCGCAGGAGGCCATGGAATCCGTGGCCGATGACGCCGCCGCGTCCCGCTTTGCGGGCGATGTGGCCGTGGTGACCGGCGTGGCCCCGAACTCGATCGCCGCGCAGGTGGTCAACGGCCTGCTCGCCGGCGGTGCGACCGTCATCGCCACCTCGCACAGCTTCCGTGCCTCCGTCAAGGCGTGGGCCAAGCAGACCTATCGCGAGCACGCCACGGGCGAGGCCAAGCTGTGGCTCGTGCCCGCCAACCTGTCCAGCTACCGCGACGTGGACGCCCTAGTGGAATGGATCGGCAACGTCCAGAAGAAGACCACCGGCGCCACCACCACCATCCTCAAGCCGGCCTACCAGCCCGACCTGTTCTTCCCGTTCGCGGCCCCGCCGGTCCACGGATCGCTGGCCGATTCGGGCGAACTGTTCGAATCGCAGGCCCGTCTGATGCTGTGGGGCGTGGAGCGCGCGATCGCCGGTCTGTCCGCCATCGGCGCGGACACCGACGTGGCGCATAAGCTGCACGTCATCCTGCCGGGCTCTCCGAACCGCGGCATCTTCGGCGGCGACGGCGCGTACGGCGAGGTCAAGAGCGCCTTCGACGCCATCGTCAACCGCGCCCGCGCCGAGAAGGTGTGGTCGAGCCACGTGACCTTCGCCCACCCGAAGATCGGCTGGGTGCGCGGCACCGGCCTGATGGGCGGCAACGACCCGCTGGTCGAGGTCGTCGAGCGCCACGGCCTGAAGACCTACTCCACCGCCGAGATCGCGGTCAAGCTGCTCGAACTGTCCGACAGGTCCGCCCGCGAGCAGGCCGTCAAGGCCCCGCTCGACGTGGACCTGACCGGCGGCCTGGGCTCCGAACCGATCGACATCAAGGCTCTGCGCGCCGAGGCGATGGCCGACGCCGCAGCCAAGGCCGAGGCCGAGACGCCGGCGGACGAGTCGGCCGAACCGGTCGCCACGATCAAGGCCCTGCCGACGCCGCATGTGCCGCGTCAGGCCGAGGTCGACCTGGACGACTGGCAGGGCGTGACCGCCCGCCCGGAGGACGAGATCGTCATCGTCTCGATCGGCGAGCTGGGCCCGTGGGGCTCCGGCCGCACCCGCTTCGAGGCCGAACTGGGCATCCACTCGGACGGCACCGTGGACCTGTCCGCCGGCGCCGTGCTCGAGCTGGCCTGGAACATGGGCCTGCTGACCTGGCAGGATTCCCCGAAGCCGGGCTGGTACGACGCGGACGGCAACCTGGTGCCCGAGGAGGACATCGCCGAGCGCTACCACGACGAGGTCGTGGCCCGCTCCGGCATCCGTCCGTTCGACGAGGGCATGGGCAACGACTACAAGGACGGCGCCGACGAGGAGGAGGCCGAGGTGTTCCTCGACCACGACGTCGAGTTCTCGGTGCCGACCCGCGACATCGCCGAGGAGTACGTCAAGCTCGACGAGGCCCACACCTCGATGCGCGCCGACGAGGAGTCCGGCGAGTGGATCGTGACCCGTCACGCCGGATCGATGATCCGCGTGCCGCGCCGCGCCACGATGACCCGCACCGTCGGCGGCCAGTTCCCGAAGGGCTTCGACCCGCTCAAGTGGGGCATTCCGGCCTCGATGGTCGGCGCGGTGGATCCGATCGCGCAGTGGAACATCGTCACCACCGTGGACGCGTACCTCAACGCCGGCTTCACCCCGGCCGAGATCCTCAAGGCCGTGCACCCCTCCAAGGTGGCCAGCACGCAGGGCACCGGCTTCGGCGGCATGCAGTCGATGCGCAAGCTGTACCTCGACCGGTTCCTCAACCACGAGATCCCGACCGACATCCTGCAGGAGGCGCTGCCGAACGTGGTCGCCGCGCATGTGATGCAGTCCTACATCGGCGGCTACGGCAACATGATCCAGCCGGTCTCCGCCTGCGCCACCGCCGCGGTGTCGCTGGAGGAGGGCTTCGACAAGATCGCCCTGGGCAAGGCCGACTTCGTGGTCACCGGCGCGATCGACGACATCGGCGTGGAATCCGTGATCGGCTTCGGCAACATGAACGCCACCGCGAACTCGCAGGAGATGTACGACAAGGGCATCGACGCGCGCTTCTTCTCGCGCGCCAACGATCGCCGTCGTGGCGGCTTCCTGGAGTCGCAGGGCGGCGGCACGATCCTGCTGACCCGCGGCGACATCGCCCTGAAGCTCGGTCTGCCGGTCGCCGGCGTGGTGGGCTACATCCACTCCTTCGCCGACGGCGCGCACACCTCCATCCCGGCCCCGGGCCTCGGCGCCCTGGCCGCGGGCCTCGGCGGGCGCGACTCCAAGCTGGCCAAGGACCTGGCCGCGCTCGGCGTGACCGCGGACGACATCGCCGTGGTCTCCAAGCACGACACCTCCACCAACGCGAACGACCCGAACGAGTCCGAGTTGCACAACACGCTGGCCCACGCCATCGGCCGTACGGACGGCAACCCGCTGTTCGTCATCAGCCAGAAGACCGTGACCGGCCACGCGAAGGGCGGCGCCTGCATCTTCCAGGTCAACGGCCTGACGCAGCTGTTCAAGTCCGGCGTGATCCCGGCGAACGCGGCGCTCGACTGCGTGGACCCGAAGCTGGAGCGCGACGACCACATGGTGTGGCTGACCAAGCCGCTACACGTCGGCAAGGTCAAGGCCGGCCTGGTGACCTCGCTGGGCTTCGGTCACGTCTCGGGCTTCGGCGCGATCGTCAACCCGGGTGCCTTCGAGGCCGCCGTCGCCCATACGGCCGGCATCGAGGCGCTGGAGGAGTGGCGCCGCCGCGCCAACGAGCGTCTGGCCGCCGGCCAGCGCCGCCTCGAGGAGGGCATGATGGGTCATGAGGCGCTGTACGAACCGATTGACAACCGTCGCTTCCACGAGACCGGCCGCGGCTACGACGCGCACGAGGTCGAGAAGGCCATGCTGCTCGATCCCGACGCCCGACTGGGCGAGTCCGGCTACTACGAGGTCTGACCGGACCGCTGAACGGTCCCTCGGCGCACCCGAGCGGACCGTGAGCGCATGATGATGCCCCGCCACTTTGAATGTGGCGGGGCATCATCGTCTTCGGGGAGGCCTGGTGCGGGCGTGGCACGGCACTGTGCGTCGAACCGGTTTGATATTGTGATGCTTGGCGATGCACCCCGATGGACGAAGGAGTTTCATAATGGTTTCCGCCGCGATTGACAATACGTTCGGCAACCGTCTGGCCCGGCATCACGACGAATTGGACCAGCTGTTCATGAGCCTGTACGACGACCGTGCCGCACTCGAGGACCTGGAGCAGGCCATGGCCGCCGCCTACGAGGCCCGCCCCGATGATCTGAAGAAGCTCGACAAGCAGCGCGAGGCCGACCCCGACTGGTACAAGCGCGGCACGATGTTCGGCATGACCATGTACACCGACCTGTTCGCCGGTAGCCTGCGCAAGCTCGCCAACCGCATCCCCTACTTGGAGGAGCAGCACCTGACCTACCTGCACCTGATGCCGCTGCTCAAGATGCCGCACCCGCAGAACGACGGCGGCTACGCGGTCGAGGACTTCAACACCGTGGACCCCTCGCTCGGCACCAACGCCGACCTGGCCTCCCTGACCAAGAAACTGCGCAAGGCCGGCATCAGCCTGTGCCTCGACTTCGTGATGAACCACACTGCCTCCACCCACGAATGGGCCATGAAAGCCAAAGCCGGCGACCCCGAATACCAGGACTACTACTTCTGCTACGACGACCGCACGATCCCCGACGAATACGAGAGGACCACCCCGCAGGTCTTCCCGAACACCGCGCCCGGCAACTTCAGCTGGTGCGACGAGATGCACAAGTGGGTGTTGACCTCCTTCTACCCGTTCCAGTGGGACCTCAACTACCGCAACCCCAAGGTGCTGGTGGCCATGCTGACCAGCGCGCTGAGCCTGGCGAATCTGGGCGTGGAGGTGCTGCGCATCGACGCGGTGCCGTACATCTGGAAGCAGCTGGGCACCACCAGCCGCAACCTGCCGCAGGTGCACACTATCGTCCGTATGCTGCGCATCGCCCTCGAATGCGTCTGCCCGGCCGTGGTGCTCAAAGGCGAGGTGGTGATGGCCCCCAAGGAACTCGCCGCCTACTTCGGCACCCCGGAACACCCCGAATGCCACATGCTGTACAACGTCTCCACGATGGTCAACCTGTGGAGCGCGCTCGCCAACGGCGACACCCGTCTGCTCAAGGCGCAGATCGACGCGCTGGACGCTTTGCCCGAGAACTGCTGGTTCGTCAACTACCTGCGCTGCCATGACGACATCGGCTGGGGTCTGGACGAGCCGCAGGAGTGGAGGCTCGGCATCGACCCGTTCCGCCACAAGGAGTTCCTGTACCACTTCTACGAGGGTTCGGTCCCCGGCAGCTGGTCGATGGGCGAGCTGTACAACTACGACGCGGCCAGCGGCGACGCCCGCAGCTGCGGCACCACCGCCAGCCTGTGCGGCATCGAGAAGGCGCTCTACACGCATGACAAGCCTTCGCTGGAGCGCGGCATCGACCGCGACTTGCTCATGCACAAGGCCATGGCCTTCCTCCGTGGCTTCCCGATGCTCAACTGCGGCGACGAGATCGCCCAGCTCAACGGGTGGAACTACAAGGAGGACCCGGACCGCGTGGACGACAGCCGCAACCTGCACCGCAGCAAGTTCAACTGGCGCGCCGCCGAGAAGCGCAACGAGCCGGGGACGCTGCAGAACCGCCTGTGGGAGGGCATGGCCGACCTGCGCCAGATGCGCGACGACCCGTGCTTCGCGCCGGACGCATGGGTGACGACTTGGGACACGCACAACCAGTCGGTGCTGGCCATCGTGCGCAAGGTGGATGACGCGGTGCTGCTGGGCCTGTTCAACTTCTCGCAGGCCGACCAGACCGCCTACCTTGACAGCATCGAGGGCGTGGCCCTGCCCGGCAGCGAAACCCTCAAGCCGTACGAGGCCAGGATCATCCACTGCTGAGCCTTTCGGCTGTCTATCTGGCCCATTTGGCGCACTAGTGCGGATCCTATGCGTCAAATGGGCCATTTTGGTGTGGTGTCCTGAACCTTTTGCTGCAGGAGTGCGATGATTGTGCAGCAAATGATTCACATGACTGTGGCATTCCGAACCTTTTGGTGCAGGTGCATGGCGCTGATGCATCGGATGGGCGACATGCGGTAGCGTGGCGGTATGGATACTGAACGGATCGCCGATGCCTTGCCCTCGCATGCCGCAGTGGCGGGGCTGGGATACGACGTGGTGGACGTGGACGCGTTCGCCGCACAGTTGGCCGAGCCCGGCTCCCGGATGAGACTGTTGTTCTCCGCGCGCGAGCGACGGCAGTGCGCCATGCGTGCGCAGGCGAAAAATGACGGCGAGGCCGTGCACTACGCGGCCCGCTGGGCGGGGAAGGAAGCGGTGCTCAAGGCTTGGTGCGATGCGCTGGGTGGCCGTTCGGCGCCGTATACGCTGGACGACTACCCGTGGTCCCGCATCGAGATCCTCAATGATGCGTTGGGCTGCCCGCGCATCGTTCTCGCGCCTGATGTGCATGAACGGCTGGTCGCCTCGTTGGGGGAGCGCGATGTGGCGTGGCACGTCTCCCTGAGCCACGACGGGCCGATCGCCGCAGCCGTCGTCATACTTGCCAAAGACGCATAGTCATGTATAATGGCTCACGTTGTCTCGAAAGAGGCGGCATGCGGACGTAGCTCAATGGTAGAGCCTCAGTCTTCCAAACTGATTACGCGGGTTCGATTCCCGTCGTCCGCTCCACTCGAAAGGCCGCGGATTGTATCCGCGGCCTTTCGCATTGAACCGCCCCGGCTCTGCCGATACGTCGCGGTATGGTGGGACGCAGTGACTGCATACCGTCGAACCGGCAAGGGTGGGATATGAGCGAGGATGTCAGCATGCGGGAGAGCTCGGAGCGTGCGATGGAGGGATCTGCGCGCGGCGACGGCGGTCAAGGCATCGACCCGGCGGCCAACGGCGTATCCAAGCATCCCGTCGCGTCCATCCCCACAACCGACCTGTCCTTCGCGGATATCGAGCGCAGCCGGTCCCATCCGGTACGTTGGGCGTGCTACATCATTGCCGTGCTGGCCGCCATCATCGCCCCGTACTGGCTGGGGCGCATGATCGCGGTCAAGCATACCGCGTGGCTGGTCAGCCATCTGAGCGCCTTCGAGCCGCGTGGCGTGGCGCTGGTATCCTGGGCGGTCACGGTGCTGGCGCTGGCCGGATTGGGCATGATCATCGTGGAGTCGCATAACTGGCTCGGACGGATCATCTTCTTCCTGGGGCTGGTGGCCGAACAGTTCATTGCGGGGTTGTGCCTGCTGCGCTTCGATTTCTGGTATGCCACCTATGTGGTGTATGGCGATGACGCGGCCGTGCCGAACGCCGCGAACCTGGGCATCATTGCGGCCGGCGTGGCGGTGGCCGTGTACGCCGTGCTGTTCGTGGGGCTGTTGGTGATGATCCGCAAGGATTCGCCGTTGAACGTGCTGACGCGCAGCTGGGCCTCGTTCATCCTGTTCTTCGCGATCGAGGCGATCGCGCTGCTGGTGGTACTGTTCGGCGGTCTGCTGACGGCGGTGTGAGTTGGTCGCACCCTCCTGTATACTGTTCATTTGGCGTGTTTCGCCCGCGGATTGAGAGCGCCGCGACATCGGGTCGCAGGCACCGCGCAACGGGATATATAAGGAGGATGCCGTGGCACTTACGGCTGAACAGAAGCAGCAGATCATCACCGAGTACGCGACGCACGAGGGTGACACGGGCTCCCCGGAGGTCCAGGTCGCGCTGCTGAGCAAGCGCATCGCCGACCTGACCGAGCACCTGAAGCAGCACAAGCATGATCACCACTCCCGTCGTGGTCTGCTGCTGATGGTCGGCGACCGTCGCCGTCTGCTCGATTACCTGAAGCGTGTGGACATCAACCGTTACCGCTCGCTGATCGAGCGGCTGGGTCTGCGCCGATAATTGAATTCTTCCGCCCGGGCACGTGTGCTCGGGCGTTTTGCATGTCGGCTTTCTGACGAGGGATGAACGGCAACTGAGGCCCGGAACGGGCATGGATGATGAGGAAATCTGACACGAGGAACGCGCGGCCAGGTATGCCGCGCACGGCATGCACATGTGAAGGCAAGAACCAAGAAGCAAGTAGGAATTAGAACACAAAGGAGAAACCCTTGGAGGGTCCCGAAATCAAGGCCGTTGAGGCCGTAATCGACAATGGTTCGTTTGGCAAGCGCACGCTGCGCTTCGAGACCGGCCGCCTCGCCCAGCAGGCCGACGGCGCCGTGGCCGCGTATCTGGATGATGATTCGATGGTGCTGTCCACCACCACCGCCGGTTCCAGCCCGAAGGAGAACTACGACTTCTTCCCGCTGACCGTGGACGTTGAAGAGAAGATGTATGCCGCCGGCAAGATCCCGGGCTCGTTCTTCCGCCGTGAAGGCCGCCCGAGCTCCGAGGCGATCCTGGCCTGCCGTATCATCGACCGCCCGCTGCGCCCGCTGTTCCCGCACACGCTGCGCAATGAGGTGCAGGTTGTGGAGACGATCCTGGCCGTCAACCCGGATGACGCGTACGACGTCATCGCGCTGAACGCCGCCTCCGCCTCTACGATGATCTCCGGTCTGCCGTTCGAGGGCCCGGTCTCCGGCGTTCGTCTGGCGCTGATCGATGGCCAGTGGGTTGCGTTCCCGCGTTGGAGCGAGCGTGAGCGCGCCGTGTTCGAGATCGTGGTCGCCGGCCGCGTGGTGGACAACGGCGACGTCGCGATCGCGATGATCGAGGCCGGTGCCGGCAAGAACGCGTGGACCCTGATCTACGACGAAGGTCAGATCAAGCCGGATGAGGAGGTTGTGGCCGGTGGTCTGGAGGCCGCCAAGCCGTTCATCAAGGTCATCTGCGAGGCCCAGGCCGAGCTCAAGCGCATCGCCGCCAAGCAGACCAAGGAGTTCCAGCTCTTCCCGGAGTACACCGACGAGCTGTACGCCCGCATCGACCAGATCGCTCACGCCGATCTGGATGAGGCGCTGTCCATTGCGGAGAAGCTGCCGCGTCAGGACCGCATCGCCGAGATCAAGCAGCATGTCAAGGATGTGCTGGCGAACGAGTTCACCGACATGGACGAGGCCGAGAAGGAGAAGGAGCTCGGCAACGCGTTCAAGGAGCTGCAGCGCCAGATCGTGCGTCGCCGCATCCTGACCCAGGACTACCGCATCGACGGCCGTGGCCTGCGCGACATCCGCACGCTGTCCGCCGAGGTCGACATCGTCCCGCGCGTGCACGGCTCCGCCCTGTTCCAGCGCGGCGAGACCCAGATCCTGGGCGTCACCACGCTGAACATGCTCAAGATGGAGCAGCAGCTCGATTCGCTGTCCGGCCCGCAGTCCAAGCGTTACATGCACAACTACGAGATGCCGCCGTACTCCACCGGCGAGACCGGCCGCGTCGGCTCCCCGAAGCGCCGCGAGATCGGCCACGGCGCCCTTGCCGAGAAGGCGATCGTGCCGGTGCTGCCGAGCCGCGAGGAGTTCCCGTACGCCATTCGTCAGGTCTCCGAGGCCATCGGTTCCAACGGTTCGACCTCGATGGGCTCCGTGTGCGCCTCGACCCTGAGCCTGCTCGCCGCCGGTGTGCCGCTGAAGGCCCCGGTCGCCGGCATCGCGATGGGCCTGGTCTCCGGCGACGTGGACGGCCAGCACATCTTCAAGACCCTGACCGACATCCTGGGCGCCGAGGACGCGTTCGGCGACATGGACTTCAAGGTGGCCGGCACCTCCGAGTTCATCACCGCCCTGCAGCTGGACACCAAGCTCGACGGCATCCCCGCCGACATCCTGGCCGCCGCCCTGCAGCAGGCCAAGGAGGCCCGCACCACCATCCTCGAGGTCATCAACGAGTGCATCGACGGCCCGGCCGAGATGAGCCCGTACGCGCCGCGCATCATCACCACCACCGTTCCGGTGGACAAGATCGGCGAGGTCATCGGCCCGAAGGGCAAGATGATCAACCAGATCCAGGAGGACACCGGCGCCGAGATCTCCATCGAGGACGACGGCACCGTCTACATCGCCTCCGAGGGGGGCGAGGCCGCCGAGAAGGCCAAGCAGATCATCGACCAGATCGCCAACCCGCATGTGCCGGAAGCCGGCGAGACCTACAACGGCAAGGTCGTCAAGACCACCAGCTTCGGCGCGTTCGTGAACCTGACGCCGGGCACCGACGGCCTGCTGCACATCTCGCAGATCCGCAACCTGGCCAACGGCGAGCGCATCGACGCCGTCGAGGACGTGCTCAAGGAAGGCGACACCGTTGAGGTGATCGTGCAGGGCGTCGACGACCGCGGCAAGATCAGCCTGGCCATTCCGGGCTTCGAGGATCAGGAGTCCTCGGCTCCGCGCCGTGAGCGTGGCGACCGCGAGGATCGCCGTGGTGGCCGTGGCCGCCGCGACGACCGTCGTTCCGAGCGCGAGGATCGCGGCTACCGTTCGCGCCATGACTACGACGATGACCGCGATTACGACGATCGTCCGCGTCGCCGCCGCGATCGCGACGACCGCTACGATGACCGCGACTATGACGATCGTCCGCGTCGCCGCCGCGAATCCCGCGATTACGATCGCGACGATCGCCGCGATGACCGTCGTTCCGACCGTGACGACCGCGGCTACCGTTCCCGCCGTGACGACCGCAACCCGCGGTACGCCGCCGACGAGAACTACGACGAGTACCGTTCCGAGCGCGAGGAGCGTTCCGAGCGTCCGCGCCGTCGCGTCCGCCGCGACTTCGACCTGTTCGAGGACTAATGCGGTCGATGGTCGGTCGGCGGATCGGACCGCTGACCTGACCCTATGACGTCGGGAGCCCGCTGACCATGAGTCGGCGGGCTCCTTTGCGTATGCGGGTGTTCGATGGGGAACGCCGCCGCTGGTGTGCGGATTTCGTATGCTCTCGGCGTGTTTTCTGCAGAAAACTGCAGATGAGCTTGACTCATGCCGAA
>NZ_DGVO01000034.1:0-16622 GCF_002394995.1 Bifidobacterium sp. UBA4282 | reverse complement strand
AGGAAGCCGCAGCGGAAGCCGAAGCCCAACGCCACCGAGGTCTCCGGCTCGTAGATCAGCGCCGCGTCGTTGAGCTTGAGCTTGTCGAGCGCGTCGCGCAGCTCCGGGTATTGGGCGTTGTCGATCGGGAACAGGCCGGCGTACACCATCGGCTGCGGGTCGCGGTAGCCGGGCAGCGGATCGGTGGCGCCCTTGGCCGCGGTGGTGATCGTGTCGCCGACCTTGGACTGGCTCACGTCCTTCGCGCCGGTGATCACGTAGCCGACCTCGCCGGCACCCAGCGCCTTGGTCGGTGTCATATCCGGGCTGATCACGCCGATCTCGATCGGATCATGGGCCATGCCGATGCCCATCATGTGCAGCTTCTCGCGACTGCGCAGCTCGCCATCGACCATGCGGATGTAGGTCACGATGCCGCGGTACGAGTCGTACACCGAATCGAAGATCAGCGCGCGGGCCGGGGCGTCCGGATCGCCCTTGGGGGCGGGCACGTCCATCACGATCTGGTCGAGCAGGTCGGCCACGCCCTCGCCGGTCTTGCCCGAGACCCGCAGCACGTCCGACGGCTCGCAGCCGATCAGGCCGGCGATCTCCTCGGCGTGCTTGTCCGGCTCGGCGCTGGGCAGGTCGATCTTGTTGAGTACGGGGATGATGGCCAGATCGTGGTCGATGGCCATGTACAGGTTCGAGAGGGTCTGCGCCTCGATGCCCTGCGTGGCGTCGACGAGCAGCACCGCGCCCTCGCAGGCGGCCAGCGCGCGGGAGACCTCGTAGGTGAAATCCACGTGGCCGGGGGTGTCGATCATGCCGAGCGTGTACTCGGTGCCGTCGAACGTCCACGGCACGCGCACGGCCTGCGACTTGATGGTGATGCCGCGTTCCTGCTCGATGTCCATGCGGTCGAGGAAGCGGTCGCGCATCTCGCGCTCGGGCACGATGCCGCTCAACTGCAGGATGCGGTCCGCCACGGTCGACTTGCCGTGGTCGATATGCGCGATGATGCAGAAGTTACGAATCAGCGACTGATCGGTGAAACCCGGCTGGTTGTGCTGCGTAGCCACCAAAAAGGCCTCCTCAATGGCAGGGAATGGAAAACTCATATCATCCTAGCAACTCCCCCGCCGAGTGTGGACGCGCGTTTTTCCACCCGACATGCTATCATCATGGTTTTGTATGTCCTTACCGTATAACCGTCGTTTGGAGTAGATAGTGGCAAACATCAAGTCGCAGAAGAAGCGCGTGCTGACCAACGAGAAGGCACACAAGCGCAACGTGGCCGTCAAGTCCAGCCTGAAGACCGCGATCCGCGCCACCCGCGAGGCCATCGCCGCCGGCGATAAGGCCGCCGCCGAGGCCGCCTACAAGGTCGCCGCCCAGAAGCTCGACAAGGCTGCTGGCGCCGGCGTGATCCACAAGAACCAGGCCGCGAACCGCAAGTCCGGCCTCGCTGTGGCCATCAACGCCCTGTGAGCCTGACCGCATAGGTCATCGCTTGAGTCCTGCATCTCGCAAGAGGTGCGGGACTTTCTCGTATCGGCCAGCCGCAGGATCCCGCATTCGCAACACACCGTCGAGACGCGTGATCAGCGTCTGCCGCCGGGCAGATACGTATGGTGCCGTTCCACCGCACCCGGCAGCATCAGGTTGAATTTCACGGACAGCAGCCGCATCGCCACCACCAGAACGACGATGCACACGTCGATGACGATCTCGGCGGTCTGGTTGATGACACCCGCCTGCACACCCTTGCAGACGAACACCGTGGCCATGCATCCCACCGCCGAGGGCACAGCGTACCAGTGCTTGTCCCGGATGACCACCGGCACCTCGTTGATGAGCATATCCCGGATCAGCCCGCCGGCCAACGCGGTGAACATGCCCATGAACACCGCGGTCATGCCCGAGGTGCCGTACAGCATGGCCTTCTCGGTGCCGTTGACGGCGAACATGCCGACCGCGATCGCGTCGAAGGTGGTCATCAGCCATTTGAGCTTGTCGACCTCGGGATGGATCACGGCCACCAGGATTCCGGAGGCCAGCGCGGTGAACACGAACCCCTTGTCGGCTATGCCCACGGGCGGCACCGCGCCCAGCATCACGTCGCGCACGATGCCGCCGCCCAACGCGGTCAGCCATGCCGTGATGAGGATGGCGAACAGATCATATCCTTTGCGGATCGCGGATAATCCGCCCACCATGCCGCAACAGAGGATGGCGATATATTCGATAGCCAGGAAGAACATGTTGCTCTCCAACGCCATCTCCATGCCCGTCGTCCTTTCCGTCATCACGCCCATTGTGTCGGCCCTGCCATGAGGGGCTCGGGGTCCCGTACAGAGCATACTCAGTCCGACCGGATGACACGCGATGCGAAAAACGGCAGCGCCCCCGAAACCGGATATCCTCCGGCCCGGGGGCGCTGCAGCGGGAACTGGCAGGTCAGCAGACCTTCCACATCCAGTTGTGCGGATCCTCGATCTCGCCGAGCTGGATGCCGAGCAGCGTGTTGCGCAGGTCCATCGTCAGCTCGCCGGGTTCGCCGCCGGCCACGGTCACGTCGAACTTCTCGGACTTGAAACGGCCGATCGGCGCGATGATGGCGGCGGTGCCGCAGGCGAACACCTCGGTGACCTCGCCGGACTTGATGTCCTCCAGCAGGTCGTCGAGCTTGATCATCGTCTCCACCACGTCATGGCCCTTGTCCTGCGCCAGCTGGATGAGCGAGCGGCGGGTCACGCCCGGCAGGATGTTGCCGGTCAGGCTCGGCGTCTCGATATGGCCGTCCTTGTGGACGATCATCATGTTCATGCCGCCCAGCTCCTCCAGATAGGTCTTGGTGGCGGCGTCCACGAAGCACACCTGCTCGCAGCCGTTCTCGATGCCCTTGTACTCGCCGATCAGCGAGGCGGCGTAGTTGCCGCCGCACTTGGCGAAGCCGGTGCCGCCGGGGCCGGTGCGGAACCACTTGTCCTCCACCCAGATGCTCACCGGGCGGCTCTCGCCCTGGAAGTACGGGCCGGACGGGCTGGCGATCACGCAGTAGTCGACCTCCTGCGCGGCGCGCACGCCCAGGAACGGCTCGGAAGCGAACATGAACGGACGCAGGTAGAGCGTGTATTCGCGGCGGGAGGGCACCCAGGCCGCATCGCGCTTGACCAGCGCGGCGCACGAGCCGATGAAATCGTCGACCGGCAGCTCCGGCAGATACAGACGCTTGGCCGAATTCTGGAAGCGTTCGGCGTTCGCATCCGGGCGGAACATCCAAATCGAACCGTCGGCGTGCTTATAGGCCTTCAGGCCCTCGAAGATCTCCTGCGCATAGTGCAGCACCGAAGCGCCCGGATCGAGCTTGAGCGGCGCGTACGGCTCGATGCGGCGGTCGTTCCACCCCTCGCCCTTGGTCCAGGAGATGTGGGCCATGTTGTCGGAGAAGATCTGTCCGAACGCCGGCTTGTCGATGAGCTCCTGCCGCTTGGCGTCCGAGGCCGGGTTGTCGTTCGGCAGCACGGTGAACGGTTCGGCGAGCTTATCCAGCGCCGCGGGATCATGATGGTTCTGTTCGGTCATTCTCAACTTCTTTCCTGCCGCCCTTGCGACGGCGCTCAGTAGTAGTGCTCCCGCGCTTGTGGCCCGGGCTTCATGATTGGTACTCTCTCACATCCCGATGCCGGGATGCGGGACGGCGACCACAATATGAAAGGAACCCGCTCAACAGGCGGGTTCCTTTCATCGGTTATATCTGGATGGCGCTACGCTCACTCAGCGGCCGGGGCCTCCGGGGCCTCCTCGGTGGAAGCGTCCTCCGGCACCTCAACGGTGACCACGGACTCCTCCGGATCCTCGACGTCGAGCTCGACGCCCTCCGGCAGCACGACGTCCTTGGCGAACACCTTGGTGCCGTCGGTCATGCCATCCACGTTCACCACGATGCGCTCCGGCAGGTTGGCCACATCGGCGCGGACCTTGAGCTCCTGGATGTCCACGAACGCCACGGCGGCGCCCTTCGGCTCGCCCTCGACGAACACCGGCACCTCGACGTCGATCTTCTCGCCGGCGCGGACCTCATAGAAGTCCACGTGCTCGACGATGCGCTTGACCGGGTTGCGCTGCACGTCCTTGACCACGGCCATCTTCTGCTCGTCGCCGAACTTGATGGTGAACAGGGCGTTGGTGTGACGCAGGGCGAGCGTGGTCTCCTTCATCGGGAGCTTGACGAACACCGGGTCGGCACCGCCGGCGTAGATGGTCGCCGGGATCTGCTTGGCCACGCGCATACGACGCGCGGCACCCTTGCCGAACTCATCACGAACTTCGCCCTCGAGGACGATCATGTTGCTAGCCATTGCTGGCCTCCTTTGGGTTGCATGTCACTTGTCGTTCTGTCTTTTGACGCCACGACGCGCCGCAGAACGACCCCGCAGGAGGGGCTGAATGCGCCGAGTCGATTACGGAAACCACCCACGGCGGTTTCCCTCGCCAAAGCAACAGTCATCAAGTATACGCACACCCCGGACAGCGCCCCACGCGCCGGCCGCATCTCACGCCCGCCGTGTTGCGGTCGTCGTACCCGTGTACCGAGCGCTAGACTGAACAACAGAAGGCCGTCCATGGAAGAGGTTGCAATGACGCAGACAACATCAACGCTGACGAAGAAGGTTCTGATCGGAGCCGGCGTCACCGCCGCGGCCACGGTTGGCGCACTGTATGCCACGGCGAATCTCCTCTTCTCGTTCGCCCTGGACACCCAGGCCCGGCGGTCGATGATGCGCCGCCTGCAGGACGGGGAGCTGGAGGATCCGCAACCGGAGACGCCTGCGGCCGACATGGCGGAGCAGGAGGAGTCTGCCGACTGGTTCGAGGAGTCCAAACAGCCGATCTCGATGATGAGCCGCGACGGGTTCAAGCTGCACGGCTGGCTCGTCGATCCCGATTGCGTGAGCCCGACTCCGCACCTGTACGCGATCTGCTGCCACGGATACAGCGGCGACCCGGCAGAGATGGCCAAGTACGCGCACCGGTATGCCCGGATGGGATTCACGGTGCTGGTGCCCGCCTCGCGCGGGCATGAGCTGAGCCAGGGGCGCTACATCGGCATGGGTTGGCTGGAACGTGTGGATCTGATGGACTGGATCGGCGTGATCACGGCGGCGGATCCGCAGGCACGCATCCTGCTGCACGGCAATTCGATGGGCGGCGCGGCGGTGATGATGGCGGCCGGCGAGGCCTCGCTGCCGCGCAACGTGGTGGCCGCCATCGAGGACAGCGGATTCACCTCCGTGTGGGACCAGTTCATGTTCAACGCCCGCTCGCTGTACCATCTGCCGCGCTGGGCCGCGCGTCCGCTCGTGGCCACGATGAGCCTGATCTGCCGGCATCGCGCGGGCTACGGGTTCCGTGAGGCATCGTGCGTACGACAGCTGCACCATACGACGATCCCGATGCTGTTCATCCACGGCGGCGCCGACGACTTCGTCTCCCCCGCCTCGCTGGAGAGGAACTTCGACGCCTGCGCCAGCATCGACCGTCAGAAGATGATGATCCCCGGGGCCGGGCATACGATGGCCGCATCCACGGATCCGGAACGCTACTGGTGCCGCGTCACCAACTTCGTCACGCGCACCTTCGGGCTGTAGGCGTCATATTTGTCCGAATCCCCCGATTCCTGCGTTGTTAGCGCAACCATCATGTCCAAGGAGCACGGTTCCCCCGATTCGGACACATACGAATCGGGGGAACCGTGCATCTAACGAGACGAATGCAGGCGTCTGACCGTACCCGATGAACATATACGACGAGGGGTGCCCTTGCGGGGCACCCCTCGGTTATGGTCAACGGGCCTCAGATCAAGGTCAGTTGATGAGCTCCTTGACGGCGGCGATGACGGCCTGCAGGCCGGCCTTCGCGTCGCCGAACAGCATCTGCGTGTTGTCCTTGAAGTACAGCTCGTTCTCGATGCCGGCGTAGCCGCGGCCGCGGCCACGCTTCATCACCACCACGTTCTGGGCCATGTCCACGTCCAGGATCGGCATGCCGGAGACGGCGGTGCCGGGCTTGCGGGCGGCGGGGTTGGTCACGTCGTTCGCGCCGACGACCAGCGCCACATTGGCCTGCGGGAACTGTGGGTTGATGTCATCCAGATCGATGAGCTCCTCGTACGGCACGTTGGCTTCGGCGAGCAGCACGTTCATATGGCCCGGCATACGGCCGGCCACCGGGTGGATGGCGTACGAGACCTCGACGCCATGGCCCTTGAGCAGCTCGCCCAGATCGGCGAGCTCGCGCTGGGCCTGCGCCTGGGCCAGACCGAAGCCGGGGACGAAGATGACCTTCTCCGCGTAGACGAGCTGCACGGCCACGTCGTCGGCGGTGGTCTCCTTCATCGTGCCCTCAGGGCCCTCGGCGGAGCCGGCCGCGGAGGAGCCGGAGCCGAAACCGCCGGCGAGCACGCTCATCAGCGGACGGTTCATGGCCTTGGACATGTCGATGGACAGGGTCACGCCGGCGGAGCCGACGAGGGCGCCGGCCACGATCAGCGCGATGTTGTTGATCGCCAGACCGCTCATGGCCACGGCGGTGCCGGTGCAGGCGTTGAGCACGGAGATGACGACCGGCATGTCGGCGCCGCCGATCGGGATGACGAACACCAGGCCGTAGATCAGCGCGAACACGGTGGTCAGGATGCTGAACAGCAGGCGCTGCTCGGGCATGACGCACAGCATGACGAACGAGGCGAGCATCAGCACGATGCACACCACGCTGACCACGCCCTTGGCCGGGATGGCCAGCTTGCGCATGAACTTCAGGCCCTGCAGCTTGCCGGCGGCCACCAGCGAGCCGGAGAAGGTGACCGAGCCGATCAGGATGCCCAGGCCCGCGGTGATCAGCACCACGATGGTCGGCAGCCCCTCGGAGGTCAGGATGTCGTTGAGCGCCACGAGCGCGGCCGCGCCGCCACCCACGGTGTTGAAGATGGAGACCAGCTGCGGCATATCGGTCATCTTGACCTTCTTAGCCGAGACCACGCCCGCCACGGCACCGATGATGATGCCGACGATCAGCAGCGCCACGGCCACGCCGTGCTGGAAGCCGTTGGCGATCTCATTGACGAACAGCACGATGAACGCCATCGCGCAGGCCAGGATCATGCCGGCCGCGGAGATCAGGTTGCCCTTGCGGGCGGTCTTCGGCGAGTTCATCAGGTGCAGGCCGATCACGAAGATCACGGCGGAGATCAGATAGACGAACCATTCGACCACGCCCAGCGGCGTGCTCAGGGTTTGCGCGAGAGTACCCATTTACTTGTCCTCCCCCTTCTTCTTCGACTTGTCGGACTTGAACATCTCCAGCATGCGGTCGGTGACCACATAGCCGCCGACGACGTTCATCGTGCCCAGCACGGCGGCCAGGAAGATGAACACCCAGGCCAGCGGCGAGGTGGCGTGCGCGGCCACGATGACCACGCCGACGATGACGATGCCGTGGATGGAGTTCGCGCCCGACATCAACGGGGTGTGCAGTGTCGCGGGAACCTTGCCGATGACCTCGACGCCGATGAGCAGCGCGAGGATGAACAGGGTGATTGCTACGACGATATCCATAGTCTCTCTCACTTTCCTTCCGCAGCCGGGGCTTCGGCGCGGCCGGCGACGACGAGGGCGTTGTCGAGCTCCTCGTTCAGGTCCATCGCCAGCTTGCCGTCGCGCACGAAGTGGGCGAGCACGTCGGCCACGTTGCGTGCCAGCAGGTTGGACGCGGTGTTCGTCACCTCGCTGGCCAGGTACGGGGCGCCGATGATGGTCACGCCGCCCTCGGTCACCTGCGTGCCAACGGTGGAGCCCTCGACGTTGCCGCCCAGTTCGCTGGCGGCGCAGTCGACGATCACGGCACCACGCTTGAGGCCGTCCACGCCGGCCTTGGTCAGCAGCATCGGGGGCTTGCGGCCCGGCACCTTGGCGGTGGTGATGATGACGTCGAAGCCGGCGGCCTTCTCATCGACGGCGGCCTGCTGCGCGGCCTGCTCCTCCGGGGTGAGCTGGCGGGCGTAACCGCCCTCGCCCTGGCCCTTGGAGAAGTCGAGACCCAGATCCAGGAACTTGGCGCCCAGCGACTCGACCTCGCCCTGGGCGGCCGGACGTACGTCGTACGCGGTGACGACCGCGCCCAGACGGCGGGCGGTGCCGATGGCCTGCAGTCCGGCGATGCCCGCGCCGAGGATGAGGACCTTGGCCGGGCGGATGGTGCCGGCGGCGGTGGTCATCATCGGGAAGAACGAACCGTAGGCGTTGGCGGCCACCAGAACGGCCTTGTAGCCCATCACGGAGTTCTGCGAGGTCATCTCATCCATCGACTGCGCGGAGCTGAGCTGACGCGGCAGCTTCTCGATGCCGACGCCGATCAGGCCGGCCTGCTCGAGGGACGCAATGTAATCGGCATCGGTGAAGGAACCGAGCATGCCGATGACCCAGGTGCCCGGCTTCAGGCGGGCGACCAGCTCGGCGCCCGGGCGGTCGATGAAGCCCAGGGCGTCCGAACGGGAAATCACCTCATCGGCGGACACGACCTCGGCGCCCGCCTTCGTGTAATCCTCATCAACATAGTTGGCGGCGACGCCTGCGCCGCTCTCAATCAGGCAGGAGACACCCGCCTTGCGCAGCCGTGCGACGATATCCGGCGTCAGCGCGACGCGGGACTCGTGGTCCGACGTCTCATTCAGGACGCCGAACACCACGGTGGCTTGTGCTGTTTCAGCCATGTGAGCCCTTCCTCTATTCTTATCAGAAGAAAAGATTCGGTTATGTTACAGCCTTACAGTCTAACCAAGGAGCCGACCAAACCAACAGCGCCGTCCCAATATGCAGATTGCGGCGCATGAACGGTGCAGCGTCGGCGTTCCTACGCTACCGTAAGGTGACGTGTCGCCGATGACCGGTTATCATTCGACAGAGAGAGGCCATACCAGGCTATAAGGAGAATCACGTGTCTGTCATCACATCACTCAAGCACACCGCCACCTCGTTGGCGCAGAAGGCACTGCAGCTCGGCGGCGACTTCGTCCACCCGGTCAGCGACGACTCCGGCGAAGGTCCCGACTACGCCGCCCCCTCCGGTGCCGGGCAGCTGGATGTCACCGGTCTGCCGCATTCACACACCTGGGGTGAGGACCGTCCGACGACCACATACATCGATCAGCAGACAGGCCTGCTCACCGCCTACACCGAGGGCATTCCCCCGCTGGATGAGGGCATGACGATCTACGACCTGTACGCGCAGCGCGCCGAGCGCATGGGCGACGACCCGCTGTACACGTACAAGTCCGGCGACGCCTGGGTGACCAAGACGGCCACCGAGGTGCTGGAGGACATCCGCGTCACCGCCAAGGGCCTGATGCAGCGCGGCCTGCGCAAGGGCGACACCGTGGCGTTCATGTGCCGCACCTCCTATGAGTGGGACATCATCGACGCGGCGATCATGGCGTGCGGCGGCGTGATGGCCACGATCTACGAGACCGATTCGGCCGAGCAGATCCGCAACATCGTGGACAACTCCGACGCCAGGCTGCTCATCGTGGAAACCGTCGAGATGCGCAACAAGGCCGACGGCACAATCGCGGAATGCCCTTCGCTGGAGAGCATCCTATGCTTGGAGACCGGCGGTCTGGCCGAGATTCAGGCGTATGCGGACCAGGTCTCCGACGAGGAGCTGGACGCGCGCATCGATTCGGTGAAGAAGACCGATCTGTGCTCAATCGTGTACACCTCCGGTTCCACCGCCGCGCCGAAGGGCGTGGAGATGACCCACGAGCATTACTGCACCACCGCCATGACGCTGCAGTCGTTCATGCCGGCCGTGCTGAACAACAGGAACGGTTCCGTGCTGCTGTTCCTGCCGCAGGCGCATACCTTCGCCCGCGCCGTCAACTACATCGTCGTCGCCAGCAACCTGCGCATCTACATCGCGCAGGGCATCGCCACGCTGATCAACGATCTGCAGGAGGCCAAGCCCACCGTCATGATCGTGGTGCCCCGTGTGCTGGAGAAGGTGTACAACGCCGCCTCGCAGAAGGCCGGGCACGGCGTCAAGGGCGTGGCGTTCGCCGCCGGCGTGGTCACCGCGCAGAACTACATGAAGGAGATCAGCGCCAACGGCAAGCCCAAGGCCCTGACCGCCGCCCGCCGCGCCACCTTCGACCCGATGATCTACGCGCAGCTGCGCCAGGTGCTCGGCGGACGCGCCCAGTGGATCGTGGCCGGCGGCGCCCCGCTGGACCCGGAGCTGCTGGCGTTCTTCCGCGGCGCGAACATTCCGGTCTATGAGGGCTACGGCCTGACCGAAACCACCGCTCCCTGCGCGTTCAACCCGATCGGCACGCCGTTCAAGGCCGGTTCGGTCGGCATCCCCTACCCTGGCTTCCATGTGCGCATCAGCGAGGAGGGCGAGATCCAGATCCAGGGACCCGCCGTGTTCCCGCGCTACCACAAGAACGCCGAGGCCACGGCCGACACGTTCACCGAGGACGGCTGGTTCATGACCGGCGATCTCGGCCGTCTGGACGAGGAGGGCTTCCTCTACATCACCGGCCGTAAGAAGGACCTGATCATCACCGCCGGCGGCAAGAACGTGGCTCCGCGCCCGATCGAGGAGGTCATCCAGCGCTGCGAGTTCGTCTCCCAGGCGTTGGTGCTCGGCGACAAGCGCCCGTTCATCTCCGCGCTGGTCACCTTGGATGAGGAGTCGCTGCGCCCGTGGCTGGAAGCCAAGGGTCTGGACCGCGATATGCCGCTGGAGGAGGCCGCCGAGAACGCCGTGGTCCGCGCCGAGGTGCAGAAGTACGTCGATCAGGCCAACGAGGGCGTGTCCCGCGCCGAATCGGTGCGCAAGTTCATCATCCTGCCCGAGGAGTTCACGCAGGAGAACGGCCTGATGACCGCCTCGATGAAGGTCATCCGCCCGAAGGTCATCAAGCGCTACGCCACGCTGCTCAACACGCAGATGTACACCAAGCGCAAGTAACGCCGCTGCGCATCCAAACACATATGACTGTGGGGTGCCGTCCGGAATTCTCCGGCGGCACCCCACAGTCATATGCCATATGCGCATCACTGTTGATCTCCGCGTCGTTTGCAGCGCCTCCGCCGCAACGGAGAACGCCGGACGCACCGGCTTTCAGAATCCGAGGCGCTCGAGCTGCTTGGGGTCGGACTGCCAGCCCTTGGCCACCTTGACATGCAGGTCCAGCTTGGCCTTGCGCCCGACGATGCGGTTGACCGGCGTGCGCAGCTTCTTCTTGACGCGCACCAGGTGCTCGGCACCCTTGCCGATGATGATCGGCTTCTGCGAATCGCGTTCCACGTAGATCGACACGATGACCTCGACCTTGCCGTCATAGGCCTCGCCGGTCTCGTTGTCCTCCGGATATTCAATCGAATCGACCACCACGGCCAGCGAATGCGGCAGCTCGTCGTCCAGCTCCTCCAGGAACGCGCCGCGCACCAGCTCGGCGATCGTGTCCTCGGGGCGCTCCTCGGTGAGCTGATCGGCCGGGTACATCTGCGGTCCCTCCGGCATATTGTCGATCAGCACGTTGCGTACCTCGGCCAGATTGTCATGCTGCAGCGCGCTCACCGGCACGATATCGGTGAAATCGGCGAACTCGTTGATCTGGATGAGTTTGGCGATCAGCTGCTCACGGTCGAGCTCGTCGATCTTGGTGACGATGGCGATCAGCGGCACCTTCCAGGAGAAGCTCCCGTCGTCCCGCTTGGTGGCGAACTCGGCGCGCAACCGGCTCAGGATGCGCCTGTCGCCCGGGCCGATCTCTTGGTCGGCCGGCAGCAGGAACGCGATGGCGTCCACGTCCGCCAACGATTCGTCCACCACATCGTTCAACCGCTGGCCGAGCAACGTGCGCGGGCGATGGATGCCCGGGGTGTCCACCAGCACGATCTGCGCATGGTCGGTGGTCAGGATGCCGCGGATGGCCTTGCGTGTGGTTTCCGGCCGGGAGGAGGCGATGGCCACCTGCGTGCCGATCAACGCGTTGATCAGCGTGGATTTGCCGACGTTCGGGCGGCCGACCACGGCCACGAACCCCGACCTGTACACCGTCTGATCCTGCGTCTGCTGGGCTGTGTCGTTCACTGGTTCACTGCTCCTTGTTCTCTGCTTCGTCCTGTTCGGCTGATGTGTCCGGATCCTCGTCGTTGCTCTGATCGGTATGCGCCGGCTCCACCACAATCGTCGAGACCTTCTTCCGGCGACCGGCCGAATCCACGGCGGTGAGCCGCAGCCCGCGGGTGACCGCCGACGCGCCGACGATCGGCACCTGTCCCAGCAGCTTGGTCAGCAGACCGAACACGGTGTCGACATCGTCCTCGTCGATGTCGATCTCGAAGATTTCCTCCAGGTCGGCGATCGGCGTGCGGGCGGGCATGCTCCACTTGCGCTCCCCGATCTGCACCGGTTCGGCATGCTGGGTGCGGTCGTGCTCGTCCTCCAGCTCCCCGACGATCTGCTCGATGGTGTCCTCGATCGTCACCAAGCCGGCGATGCCGCCATACTCATCCACCACGATCGCCACATGCTGGCGCAACCGCTGCATCTGGTGGAACAGATCGTCCACCGGCTTGGACTCCGGCACCAGCAGAGGGTCGCGCACAATCGAATCGACGGTGCGTTCGCCGGCCGCCGGGTTGAATGCCGTGGTGCGTACGGCGTCCTTGAGGTAGGCCACGCCGATCAGGTCGTCGACGTCCTCGCCGATCACCGGCACGCGGGAGAATCCGGAGCGAGAGCACAGCTTCAGCATCGAGACCAGCGTCTGCTCCTTGCCGATGCAGATCATGTCGGTGCGCGGCACCATGATCTCGCGGGTCAGCGTGTCCGAGAGCTTGAGCACGTTGCGCAGCATCTCCGAGGTCTCGGGATCGAAGTCGTTGGCCTCGACCAGCCGGTCGATCATGGCCTTGCCCTGCTCCATCTGGAGCTTTTCGAGCTCCTCGTCGTCGGAGAGCTCCGACTCGCGCCTGCGCTTCTGGCCGTTCTGGCCGCCCACGCGGGCGAACGGCGTCAGGGCGGAGGCCACCGTGATCACGCCCGCATGCTTGATCATGATGTCCACCGGCTTCAGCGCCCCCACGGCACGGGGACGCACCAGCACCGATACCACGGCCACAATCAGCGCGAACAGCACGCCGCACACCAGCTCCAGCCACAGCGGCGCCCCGCACAGCGACGCGATGCACATCACCAGCACGCCATCCAGCACATTGCAGGAGATGCGGAAGAACATGCACGATCCGGAGGTGGCGTACCGGTCGGCGATCAGCTTCTGCACCTTATGGATGCGCTCGATGCGCTTCATGCGGGTGAACTGGCTCATCTCCTGATCGGTCTGCGTCTCCAGGATCAGGTTGTTCAGACTGGCCCTGGTGACGCGGGAGACCGCGCCTTCGGCGGAGGCCATCGTCAACGACAGCCAGATCAGCAGCGCGGCGGCCACGGCGAGCGCCGCAATCACCACGATCAGCGAGGGATCATCGAATATCATGCCTCATCCTTACCGTTGTTCCGATCCGCGCGTCAGCCGGCGGCGTTCATCGTACTGCGCCAGCGCATCGGGGGTGCCGGCGGGCAGTGTGGCCGGTTCCCCGATGCCGTGGTGCAGCGCGAAGAACGTGAGCAGCAGCTGGCGCTGCAGCCCGAACATCTGCCGTTCCTGATCCGGGGTCACGTGGTCGTAGCCGAGCAGGTGCAGGGTGCCGTGAATCGTCAGTAGCAGCATCTCCTCCAACGCGCTGTGCCCGGCGGCCGCGGCCTGCTGCGCGGCCACCCACGGACAGATCACGATGTCGCCGAGGATGCCTTCGACCAGCGTGCGGCCGTCGCCGGGGCGCAGCTCGTCCATCGGGAAGCTCATCACATCGGTGGGGCCCTCCAGGTTCATCCACCGTTCATGCAGGGTGGCGATCGGTTCGGGGTCCACGAACATGATCGTCAGATCGGACTGCGTGCTGACCCTCATCTGGTCCAGCACCCACACCCCGAGGTCGGAGAAGACCTTCGGATCGATGACCCACTGCGTCTCGTTGATCACCTCAACGCTCATCATTGCCCTTTCGCTGCCGTGTCCCACGCCCGATGGCGTAGGCATGCCGATCGTACGCCTCCACGATCCGCCCGACCAACGCGTGCCGCACCACGTCGCCCGCATCCAGATGGACGAACGCGATGTCGTCGATGCCGCCGAGGATCCGCTCGATGGAGGCCAGTCCGGAGTTCGGTACGGTCAGGTCGATCTGGGTGACGTCGCCGGTGATCACCATCGTGGTGTTGAACCCCAGTCGGGTCAGGAACATCTTCATCTGCTGCTCGGTGGTGTTCTGCGCCTCGTCGAGGATGACGAACGCGTCGTTGAGCGTGCGGCCGCGCATATACGCCAGCGGCGCCACCTCGATGGTGCCGTCGTCCATGTAATGACGCAGCTGGTCGGGGCCGAGCATGTCGGAGAGGGCGTCGTAGAGCGGCCGCAGGTACGGGTCCACCTTCTCGTTGAGCGTGCCGGGCAGGAAGCCGAGGTTCTCCCCCGCCTCCACGGCCGGACGGGTCAGGATGATACGGCGCACCTTGCGATCCTGGAATGCGCGCACGGCCTTGGCCACGGCCAGATACGTCTTGCCGCTGCCGGCCGGACCGATGGCGAAGGTGACGGTATGCGATTCGATGGCGTTGACGTAGGCCACTTGTCCCGCGGTTTTGGGCCGGACCGGCGCCCCGTTCGCGAACGTGATGACGCCGGGGACGTGCGGCTTGTGGTGCTGCGAGACCTCGTCGCGGCGCGTGGGGGTCTCGGGAAGGGCGCGGCGCAACGACTCCGTCACCACGCCATGCCCCGGGTGCGTCCGGCGTACACGGTTCGACAGAATGTCCTGATCGAGCATGCGACGTACGGTATCGGCGTCCATCGGCGCGGTGTACGCGGCCTGGATGATGGTGTTGACGATCTCCTCGGCTCGCGCCGCCTGCGATTCGGTCTGCTTCGACCTGGACATGATGGCGATGCGGTTGCCCCGCACGATGATCGTCAGGTCCGGAAACGCCCGTTCCACCTCCCTGAGGACCTCATCGACCGGTCCGAGGACCGCGACGGGGTCAAGCTGCGTCGGGATGGTGATGGTTCGTGTCGTGGTGGCCACGGATTCCCTTCTCGTGAGTAGGTGCAGTATCGGTTGGATTGCGCGACGGACCGCTACTCGTCCAACGTCTCACCGGTCAGGACGTGGGCATGGACATGGAACACGCTCTGCCCGGCGTCGCGCCCGGTGTTGAAGATCAGGCGGTACGCCCCGTGGAAGGCGTCATCGGCGAGCGACTGGGCGACTTGGACCATGTGCGCGAGCTGCGCGGCATCGGCGCCGGCCAGCTCGGCGACGTTCGCGTAATGGTGCTTGGGTACGACGAGCACATGGACCGCCGCCTTGGGGCTGATGTCCTTGAAGGCATAGGTCGTCTCGTCCTCATAGACCTTCTCGCTGGGAATCTCGCCGGCGATGATCTTGCAGAACAGGCAATCGGGCTCGCTCATCATGATCCTCCTGGTTGAACTACTGCCGCATCCCATGCTATTGCGCCGCACGGATATTCCCGCTAGGCGTAGCGTCCCACCGCGCGGGACAGCAGCGCCAGGGCCACGGGCCCGGCCGCGGACGCGCGCAGGATGTTCGTTCCCAATACGCAGCATTCCGCACCGGCGCCGACGAACGCGTCGACCTCGGCCTCGCTGATGCCGCCTTCGGGACCCACGACCACGGTGATCGCACGCGTCCTGCCGTCGTTCAGGCAACGGTCCGACAACGCGGCGATCGACTCCTCGATATCATGCCAGCTGCGCGTGGCATCCTGATGCAGCACGATCACCAGCTCGTCGTGCACGCACGCCCTCCGGCAGATGGCCACGATCTCCTTGCTGGAGACGCAGTCGCCCAGCTCCGGGGTCCAGCAGCGCCGCGACTGCTCGGTGGCGGCCTCCAGCACCTGACGCCACTTGCGGTCGGTCCTCCCCGCCTTCCACTTGGCGATCGAGCGATCCGCCTGCCAGGGGATCACCGTATCCACGCCGATCTGCGTAGCCATGTCGATGGCCTGCTCGTCATGGCCGTTCTTGGCCAGCGCCTGGATCAGGTTCAGCCGCACGACCGGCTGCGGCTCGCGCCCGAACTCCACGACCTCGGCGGTCCCCTGCTCCGGATCGACCATGGTGGCCCGCAGCCGCAGCCCCTTGCCGTCCGACAGCGTGAGCGCGTCCCCGGCCTTGAGACGCATCGCCTGTACGGCATGCCTGCGGATATGCGGCGGCAGCGTCAGGGTCCACCCGGCGTGGATCTCGTCGCTGTTCACCGGAACGTCGTCATGATCCGGATCGAGAAGAAACAGAGGTTCGGTCATGGACACTAGGCTACACATCGCCCCCAGCCGCGACACACCGTGTTTGCATTTGCCACGCGGAATGGTATAGTTCTTACTCGTTGCCGAACGGCACCTGTCCGGGTGGCGGAATGGTAGACGCGCTAGCTTGAGGTGCTAGTGCCTATTTATACAGGCGTGCGGGTTCAAGTCCCGCTCCGGAC
>NZ_DGVO01000039.1:0-29521 GCF_002394995.1 Bifidobacterium sp. UBA4282 | reverse complement strand
GTCCAACAAACGGGGCGCAGTTCATATCGGGGGATTCTCGGATGGCACAAACCGTCTAACGGTTGGCACTATGCTTGCAATCGAAGGACGACCGCCATGTCACGTCGTATACGGGGGAAACGGGGCGCGACGCGTCGGAACACGTTCGGTCTGGAAGGAGCGGTATGCGCGGCTCACATCACAGGAGGAACGCCGACATCCGGCGGCGCGCGTCGCATGATCGCGGCGACGTCGCCACGATAGGGGGAATCGACGGAGACAACAACGCGGGAACGTCGGCATCGGGGGAGTTCGTGCCGACGCCGTTCCTGGAAGCGATTGACATATCCGATCTGGTGAAGCGGCAGCGCAGCCTGCGACGGTCGATGTGGGGATTGCGGATCCTGTCGGTGCTGCTGCTGGTACTGGCGCTGTGCGTCATCGGATACCCGATGGTGCTGCAGTACCAGTCGGACGTGCGGCTGGCGCACACCACGTCGGCCGCGGCGGAACGCGTGGCGGGATGGCCATACCCGCAGGCCGAGGAGTCGCTGGCCGCCGCCCACGCCTACAACGAGCGGCTGGCCGCATCGGGGCAACCCGTGCTGGGCGAGGCGCGCGACCCGTTCTCCGCCGAGGCGGGCGGCTCTCACGCCGCGGGCGAGGACTCCGCCTCCGCGCAGGACGAGGAATACCAGTCGTTGTTGGACGCGGGTGGCGGTGTGATGGGGGCGATCCGCATCCCGGAGATCTCGGTGGATCTGCCGATCTACCACGGCACCTCGGAGTCGGCGCTGGCATCGGGCGCGGGGCACCTGTACGGGTCGAGCCTGCCGGTCGGCGGCGAATCAACCCACTCGGTGATCACCGGGCATCGAGGCTTGGTGGAAGCCATGATGTTCACCCGACTCGATGAGATGCGAGTCGGCGACTACTTCTATATCGACGTGATGGGCGAGACGTTGGGCTATCGGGTCGACCGGATCGAGGTCATCGAACCCGACGACACCTCGCGGCTGAAAATCGTGGAGGGTGAGGATCGTGTCACGCTGATGACCTGCACCCCGTATGGCGTGAACACGCACCGACTGCTCGTCTCCGGCGTCCGGGCGGCGATTCCGGGCGATATCCCGCCCATCGAGGAAGCGCCGCATGACCCTCGCGTGGCCGCGGCGATCGCCGTATCCGGCACGCTGCTGCCACTGCTGCTTCTGGTCGCGTTCCTGCGGCGAGGGCCGTGGAACCCGATGCGGCACGGGGCTCGCTGGCCGAAGCACTGGTAGATCTCGGGTTTCGGGCGATGGGCCTCTGAATGGACAACGGGTGACAGTCGTTGACCTGGTCCCATTGACCTGGTCCGCCTGCGGACTACGATGGACTGGGAATCGTGACGGAACGCAGAACGCGGAATCGGCGGGGAGCTGGCTATGGCTGCATACATGGAACACAAGGATCTGGCGAACGAGTTGATCGGCCCGGAACGGTCGCGGCAGATTGCGGACGGGGTGCATCGGGTGCTCGACCGCATTGCGGAGGCCGAACGCGCCGCTGGGCGCGAAGCCGAATCCGTGCGGCTGCTCGCGGCCACCAAAACCCGCGACGTCGGTGAGATCATGGCGGCGATTGATGCCGGTGTGCGGATGATCGGGGAGAACCGGCCACAGGAGGTCGTAGCCAAGGTCGAGGGCTTGCGGCGGCTGTGCCGGGAGCGCGGATATGCGTTGGGGACGGACGGCGGTGACGCGGCTGCCGGCGAACACATTCCGTTCCATCTCATCGGACAGTTGCAATCGAACAAGATCAACAAGGTCCTGCCGGTTGTGGACACCATCGAATCGGTCGATTCCGTCGAGCTCGCGGAGAAGATCGCGCGGCGGGCGGTGGCCGCCGGAATCACCGTGGGGGTGCTGCTTGAGGTCAACGAATCCGGCGAAGCCTCCAAATCCGGGTGCGATCCGGCGTTCGCGCTCGATATCGCCCGACGGATCGGCGCGATGGGCGGTGTGGAGCTGCAAGGACTGATGACCATCGGCGCACACGTGGATGATGAGCGGGTCATCCGGGCCGGATTCGCGCATCTGCGGCGGCTGCGTGAACAGATCCTGGCCTCCGGGGATCCGGGGACGCAGCATTGCCTTGAACTCTCCATGGGCATGACGCAGGATATGGAACTGGCAATTGCAGAAGGGTCGACCATTGTGCGCGTGGGCACGGCCATCTTCGGCGAGCGCGCGTTCAAGTGAGGTAGGAGAAGGGCCGCGCGTAGACTGTGAAGCATGAGAATCGCACGTTTTTCGCATGATGATGTTCCGCAGTACGCCTTCGTGCAGTATGACGAGGCCGAGGAGAAGGATTATCTGGTGGCGCTCGACGGGTATCCGCTCGGAGGCTCGCGCGTGAACCCGACCGGCGAGCGGTATGCGCTGGATGCTGATGGCATCCGGCTGCTGGCGCCGATCATCCCCTCGAAGATCTACGGCTTGGCCAAGAACTATGAGGCGCATGCGCAGTTCATGCATGAGGCCGGGCATTCGGACATCGCCCATGCGCCGGAGGACATGATGATCTTCATGAAGCCGTCCACGTCGGTCATCGGGCCGGATGATCCGATTGTCATGCCGGGTGCCTCGCATGACATGAACTATGAGCCGGAGGTGGCGGTGGTCATCGGGCGGATCGCCAAGAATGTGTCGGTGGAGCGGGCCATGGATTATGTGCTGGGGTTCACCTGCACCAATGATGTGACGCTGCGTGACCTGCAGAAGCTCGATCCGATGTGGACGCGCGCCAAGGGCTTTGACACGGCCTGCCCGCTGGGCCCGTGGATCCAAACCGAGCTCAACTGGCGTGACGCGCGGATTTCATTCAGCCTCAACGGTGAGGACGTGCCCGAGGCCAGCGGCACCACGGCCAACCTGATCCACGGTATTCCCGAGCAGATCGCCGCCATCTCCAGCTATGCCACATTGCTGCCCGGCGACGTGATCCTGACCGGCACCCCGCATGCCTCCGGCTCACTGAAGCCGGGCGACGAGGCCGTGGTACATGTGGAGGGCGTCGGCTCGTTGAGGAATGTGGTGGTTCAAGGCTGAGACCTGGGTAGGGGCGTACATGAGTGGTCCGCTTGTAGATGGGAGCGAAAGACATGCAATCGGCATGGGTCATCCTCTGAGGAAGGAATGGAGGGGCGGACCTCGTGTATCGTGGGGCCGGTTCCCGCGATTATAGGCTTGTCGGATATGGCTGGCCTTGTAACGCGCGGGATGTCCCTTTCTTGCTGCGTCTTGCTACGCGGTACCGGTGACTTCCGTATTCCGACGCATCTCTCCGGGCAGCATGCCGAATCGTTCCCTGAATAGCCGGTAGAAGTGCCCCATGTTGTGGTAGCCGACGATGTGCGCGGCCTCCGTTACCGGCATGTTGTCCTGCGTGATGAATGAACGTGCGGCGTCGAGCCTTACATTTTGTCTGTATGTCTGGAACGTGAGCCCGGTGTAGGCGCGTAGCAGACGATTGTAGTAATCCTTGTTGTAGTGGAAGCACTGTTCAAGATCTGTGAGTTCCACGTTGCCGTACCGTTCGTGAATCAGTCGTCTGATGTCTGATACGAGGGTCCGTTGCAGGGATACCTGCTCCTCCTGCTTGAGCTTGATGCGGAATCTCAAACGCAGCGTGTCCAGAAGCCGCAGCAGCAATCCATGGATGATCAGGCGCGCCCCGATGCGTTTCTCATGCGTTTCGCGGCAGATGAGCTCGATCAGGACATCGGCATCGTTGTTGCGGGATATGGGGGAGAACTGCATGATGCTGTACTGGTCGTGTTGGCGCATGACGAGTTTACTTAGCATGTTCTGTACCTCCCACTCGGATCGTTCGGAGAACACGGCGCGAAAGTCGTCCGCCGTGACCCGCAGGAAGATGATCTTGCTGCCGTCATGACGTTGAATGTCCTGATGGGCGACATTCTGGGCGATGATGCATGCGTTCCCCTGTGGAATGGTGACAATGTTCTCATTGAGAACAAATGAATAGGCACCTTGCACCACATAGGAAATCTCTAGGTAGGAATGGCTGTGCACCGGTCCCCTGTTGCCTTCCTCGAACACCCCGCTGACGTGCGTTAAATGCGTCATATCGAGCGAATCCAGAATGACTTCGATTCCTTGCTCTGTCAGTTCCCAATACAGCACCGAGAACGCGGACGCATCGATGATCTGCTGGGGGTTGGCTGGCGCGGCGTTCCTCTCCTGCTGCTGGATGAGGGCAGGGTTGAGCGCATCCTTGATGATGACGGTTTGCCAGTATTCGGTCAATGCCATGATGCCTCCGTGCGTTTGATTCGGTGAGGGATGACTGATCGTCTCAGGTAAAATATGCAAGAGGGAAGTCGTCCAATCGCATAGAAACTTTCGACATCCTGAATCTAGCATATAAATAAGCTTGGAATATAGCGAATGTTGCATGGTTGGCAACACTGTATCCAAGCTGTTCATATACGGATCAAGGATGATGACAATGACAACAGATAACAAACAGCCGTCTGCGGTAAAACTCCGCAGAAGAATGCAGCGGCGTCGTGCCGGGGCCACGTTGTTCGGCAGCCTATGTGTGCTGCTGGCGTGCGTGACCGCGCTCGCCGGCTCGTTTCAGAATGAACTGAACAGTTTCATGGGCATCACGTCGTTCGAGGTTCAGGGCGGTGACGGCGCCACGTATTACGCCAGTGAATACGACTCCATCGATGAGATGATGGAGGCCAAAGTGGCGTTGGCAGAGGACCTGACTGATGAGGGCATCGTGTTGTTGAAGAACAACGGTGCGCTGCCGTTGGCTGGCAACGGCAAAGTGACCGCGTTGGGCCGCGGATCAGTGGATCTCATCTATGCCGGTGCATCCGGTGCCGGCATCATCGGCAACGTGGGCACTGGCATCAACGCCACATTGAAGGAGGGTCTGGAAGCTGCCGGTTTCTCGGTGAATCCAACGATGTGGGATTTCTACAGCAACAGTGGTGTCTCCAGAATCAACGGCGGTGCCGGCGGCAACAGCGGCTACGCAATCGGCGAGGTACCTCTGTCGTCGTATCCGGACGATAAGGGGTACGACGAGTACGGGGATGCTGCAATCGTGGTCCTGACCCGCAACTCCGGGGAAAGCAACGAGGCCCCATCCGGTGAGTTTAATGACGGCGAAGTGTATTACCGTCTGAACCAGGATGAGCGTGACTTGATTGAGGAAGCGAAGGGGAACTTCGATACGGTCGTGGTCATTGCGAATTCCCCATCGGCCATGGAACTGGATGAGCTGAATGACGACGAACAGATCGACGCCATTCTGCAATGCGGCGGTCTGGGTATGAGCGGCGCCAAATCCCTTGGCAGCATATTGGCGGGTACGGTGAACCCGTCCGGACACTTGACGGATACGTACGCCGCCAATTCGTTGTCGTCCCCGGCGATGAGCAACCACGGCGACTATTCGTATTCGAATGCGGACGAGATCACCGCGGCGTCCGAGAACGGAAAGGCCGAGAACAATACCAAGTACTTGGTACAGCAGGAAGGTATCTACACCGGATACAAGTATTACGAGACCCGGTATGAGGACACCGTGCTGCAGCAGGGCAATGCTTCTTCGGAAACCGGTACCTTCGCTTCCGAAGGCGTTTGGGACTATGACGACGAGGTGACATGGAGCTTTGGCTACGGCCTGTCGTATACCACATTCCAACAGGAGTTGGAGAACGTTCGTGTAGCGGACAACGCTGTGGTTGCCACTGTCAAGGTGACCAACACGGGCGATGTTCCCGGCAAGTCGGTGGTGCAGCTGTACGCGCAGAGTCCGTATACGCAGTACGACATTGACAACGGAGTGGAGAAATCCTCCGTCCAGCTGCTTTCGTTTGATAAAACTGACACGCTGGAGCCCGGGCAGAGCCAGACGATTGCCTTGAACGCGGACCTGTACAGCGTGGCCAGCTATGATACCTATGGGCAAGGCACTTGGATTCTGGACGACGGCGACTACCGTTTCGCCATCGGTTCGGATGCGCATGACGCGTTGAACAACATCCTGGCGGCCAAGGGATACGACGCCTCTCGCGGCATGGATGCCGACGGCGACGCTTCCAAGGTGTCGACATGGACGAACGGGACATTCACCACCTTGGAAGTCCCCGAATTCAGCGATAACGGATTCACCACGCAGAACGGGCTGGTCCGTGAAACAAACGACGTGACGGTGGAGAACCATCTCGCCCACGCCGACCTGAACACGTGGATGCCAGAAGATCGGCAGATCTCCTATCTGTCCAGAAGCGACTGGTCTGGAACTTGGCCTGAAAGCCAGGAGAACCTGACCGCGACCGACGAGATGATTACGCATCTGCTGGCCCAGGTATATGAACCTGGTGATGAGGATACGTCGTCCATCGTCATGGGCGTTGACAACGGCGTCGAATTGGTTGGCCTCATCGGCAAGGATTATGACGATCCATTGTGGGATCAGTTGTTGGAACAGATGACGCTGCAGGATATGGTTGATCTGACGGCCAAGAACTTCAGTGCCACCAACGGCATTGACAATGTGGGGTATCCGGGCACCATCGAAAACGATGGGCCTTCCGGCATCGTAACCAACTACTCGTCGAAATATGATCACGGCAGCACGATCTTCCCCGGCATCGAGAACTACAGCTCGATCAACCCGAGAATGTATCCATCGCAGTCGCTGATCGCCAGCGCGTTCAACCGTAACCTGGTTTACGAGCAGGGCAGGATGTTCGGCGAGGATTCCCTGTACACCGAGCAGACCGAAATCTGGGCGCCGGGCCTGAATCTGCATCGCACGCCGTATTCGGGGCGCAACTTCGAATACTATTCCGAGGACAGTCAGATGACGTATATCCTCGGGGCGGAAATGGCTTCCGGCATCCAGAGCAACGGTGCAATCTGCGCGGTCAAGCACTTCGCGTTCAACGATTATGAGACGAACCGGTTCGGCCTGTCGACATTCCTGAACGAGCAGACGGCCAGAGAGAACGGCCTGCGCGGATTCGAGGGTGCCATCACCGTGGGGCATGCCCGGAACGTCATGACCACCCTGGCCCGCATCGGCGTGGACTGGATCGGGCAGGACAGTGAGATGCAGGATTCCATTCTGCGTGCGGAATGGGGGTTCGACGGCTATGTGGTCACCGATAACGCCATCCAGCCGTATATGAAGGAGTACGCTATCACGTACGGCACCGACAAGTTTGTGGTGTTCGTGCCTGATCGTTACGACCAGCTGCTGTTGGAAAACGCGCCGCACGATCTGAAACTGCTCACCGCATTGCGACAGGCATGCCATCGCATCCTGTATGTCAACGTCAACAGCAACGCCATGAATGGCATGAGCGCAGGTGCCACCGTCGTTCAGGCGACACCGGCATGGAAGGCTGCGCTCATCGTGGCCTGCGTGGTTATGGGCGTCATCGCGGCGTTGTTCACCATCTGGTCCGTGTTGGCTGACAGGCGTTATCGGAAGCTGGCTTGCTTGGAAATGGTCGACGGAACCCGGGTCAGGCGCGGCGCAGGTTGCGTGCTGGGCATCATCGGGGCCATGGTGATGATGGTGGCCGGAGTGATGTATATCACCGCCTCTAACGATTCGTATGGCTTGGATATACCGACCGTGGTGGCGATGGTAGCGGCGGTTGTCATGCTACTGGTCACGGCGGTGGGTGATCCGTTCCGATACGGCAATCTGGTGACGGGTCTGCTGATGGCCCTGTCGTTCGGTCTGCTGCTGAAATCGCGACTGGTCTATCTGCTCACCGGCGTCTTGGGCATCTCGCAGGACGGTATCGCCGGTGGCATCATTGGGGCCTTGCTGATGATCGCGGTGGCCGGGCTGTTCAACCTAGCCGCAGCTTTCTTCTCGGCGAAGCGGCGCGTGCCGATCAACCGGTAAACGGGTATGGGAACCAACGCTGCACGGCGATTCATCCGCCGTGCAGCGGACCCTTCTAAAGGAGTGACATGAACAAACAATCATTGAACGAATGTTGGACGGTGCGCCGGCTGGACGGCGATGGGGAACCGGTTGCGGTGGATCTGCCTTACGACGCCATGTTGCGCGAGCCGAGAAACGCTTCGTCCCTCGGCGGGCACAATATCGGCTGGTTCGAAGGCCATGACTATGAGTACCGCAGGGAACTCGAACTTGGTGTGGATCAGATTGAACGACGGATGATGCTGCAGTTCGAAGGTGTTTATCATAAAGCCCAGGTGTATGTGAACGACGTGGAGGTAGCGTCACAGCCTAACGGTTATCTGGACATCATCGCCGACATCAGCGACGTGGTCCACGCGGGAACCAACGTGATTCGCGTCGTCGCCCACGCGGCTGATCAGCCCAATTCCCGCTGGTACACGGGCGCTGGCATCTACCGGCCGGTATGGCTGCTGAGCGGGGGCGAGCGCTGCGTCATGCCGGACGGAGTGCGGATTCGGACAATCGCGGCGGATCGAGGCCTTGTCGGGCTGCGTGTCATCGGCTCGCGCCCGGGAACTGGCACTTATGTCGTTCTCGACGCGGACGGTCATGCCGTCGTCTCCGGAGATGTGCCGGTCGGCAGCGACTCCGATATCAGTGGGGAGGTGGCGGTCGCCATCCCCGACGTGCGACTGTGGGATGAGCAGACCCCGTACCTGTACGTCATGCGCGTCTCATACGGTGACGACGTGACGGAAACCCGGTTCGGTGTCAGAAGCATCGCGTGGTCCGCCGATAGTGGATTCACCGTCAACGGTCGCCGTGTCATTCTCAAGGGCGCCTGCGTGCATTCGGACAACCAGCTGCTCGGTGCGGAGAGCTATCGGGAATCCGAGGAGCGCAGGGTGCGGCTGCTGAAGAATTGCGGGTACAATGCCATACGATCCGCCCACAACGCCGCATCTCGTCAGCTCATCGAGGCGTGCGATAGACTCGGCATGTATCTGGTCGACGAATACGCGGACTGCTGGTATATCCACAAGACATGCCATGACTATGCCTCGTATGTGGAATCGCGGTTCGAGCGCGATCTGGCCAGCATCGTGACCAAGGACTACTCGCATCCGTCCGTGGTGATGTACTCCATCGGTAATGAAGTGGCCGAGACGGCGCAGAAGCGAGGCGTCGGGCTGACACGGGATATGACGGCATGCCTGCATCGGCTGGACGGCACCCGTCCCGTGACGTGCGGTGTCAACATCTTCTTCAATCTGCTCAGTTCGTTGGGATTCGGAGTCTACAGCGATGCCAAGGCTGAGCGGGAGGCCGAGAATACGGGCAAGACCAAGGCGGTCGGATCAGAGTTCTACAACAACCTGGCCGGTCTGTTGGGCGACACCGTCATGAAGTTCGGGGCTACGCTGCCGGGCTGCAACGCCAAAACCAAGGACGCATTCGCTGCAATGGATATCTCCGGATACAACTACGGCATCATGCGGTATCGGCGCGATTTGCGCCGCCACCCCGACCGTCTGATTGTAGGCAGCGAGACGTTCTGCAGGGATGCCGCCGCCTTCATGCGGATAGCCAAAACCAATACGCGTCTGATCGGCGATTTCGTGTGGGCCGGCATCGACTACATCGGCGAGACCGGCATTGGCGCATGGGAATATGAGGACTACGCGCCCAAGGATGGGCCGGAGCATGGTTGGCTCACCGCGGGTGCCGGCAGGCTGGACATCACCGGCAGTCCGCTCGGTGAGGCGTACTACACGCGTGTCGCGCTTGAACACGACCCTGGTCCGTACCTTGCGGTGCGACCGGTATACCAGACCGGCTCGCATTCATCGTCGGCTTGGAAGATGACGGACGCGTTGCGCAGCTGGTCGTTCCACGGGTGCGACGGCCTGCCGGCAAGCGTCGAGGTGTACAGCAACGCGGCTCGGGTGCGGCTCGAACTGAACGGTACGGTGGTCGGCACCAAGAGCGTTCGCGACTGTGTCGCAAGATTCTCCATGCGGTATCATGACGGCACTCTGATAGCGGTGGCATTGGACGGGCAAGGGCGCGAGATCGGTCGCGACGAGCTGGTTACGGCGCAGGAATCCACGCGACTGGAGATCTTCCCGGAAACCGGCGAACCGGGATGCGAACAGTCGGCAACCGTTCCGACGCGGGGATTGCTGCACCTGCGTCTGCGGTATACCGACGAATACGGCGTGTGGAAGCCGATGGAGAAGCACGAGATCCAGGTGAGCGTCACCGGCGGCATGCTGAAGGCGGCCGGCAATGGCGCGCCCTACAATCCGGACGGATACCTCCACTCCACAGTGCGCACATATTACGGTCAAGCTCTGGTCATAGTGCGGGCAGACCGCGGCGGAACCCTTGTCGTCACTGCCGAAGACGGCAGCGACACTGCCACATACATCGCTGAGATTGCTGGTGAGGGCTGATCGTGGAACAACGATTGACGGAACGCAATGTAAAACCGAACGGCGTGATTCACCTAGGGGAAATGCTGTTCGGCTATCTTATCGGGCCGTTCGGTGCACTGCTCAGCTACGGTATCTTCACCAGCATCCTGCAGAACTATCTGACTGACGTGCTGCGGTTGGACTTGTCGTTCCTGTCGGGGCTGCAACTGATATCGACCGTGCTGATTGTAGCGGCGAATCTCGTGGTCGGCCAGCTCATCGAACGCACCCGTTCGCTGTGGGGCAAGGCGCGGCCATGGATTCTGTTATCGGCGCTGCTGCTGTCCGTGGCCAGTCTGTTGATGTTCATTGTGCCGGGTCCGCAGACTGCGCGTTACGTGTGGATTGCCGTGGCGTACAACCTGTATTATTCTCTTGCCTACCCGATTTATAACACGGCGAATTCCGCGCTGGTGTCGCTGTCCACAAGGAACTCGCAGGAGCGCTCCAAGCTGGCGTCGTTCACCAATATTGCCCAGTTGGGCACCATGGGAGTGGGATCCATGCTGTTTCCCATGCTGGTCTCGTTCGCTCTGAAGGATGATCAGCGGCTCTGGTTCCTGTCCATGCTTGGCGTGGCTGCGTTCGGCATGTTGACCATGTTGTTGCAGTTCCGATTCACCAGGGAGCGGATCACCGAGGATAACCGAGGCAAAGGGGAGCCGGACGGTTCCGTGCAATCCGGTTCCTCGCTGAAGGCGCAGCTGCGTGCGGTGACGGGTGAGCGTTGGTGGTGGGTCATCATCGTGTTCTATCTGCTGTTCCAATTCGCCGGGGCGATGAAGAACAGTTCGATGTCCTATTTCTGCAAGTGGCTGATTGATGACTCATTCCTTTCCGGCGCGGATGCTTGGGGAGTCGCCCAGTCGCTGCTCGGTGCCTTGGGCGCCATACCGATGGCTGTTGCGGCGTTGTTCGTGGTGCCGTTGTGTAACCGCTTCGGCAAGCGGGACGTGGTGTTTGCGGGTATGGTGGTCGGCGTGGTCGGCGGTATCATTGCCGGCTGCGCTGGCGGAAACATCGCGGGCGTGGCGGTAGGTGTGGCGATCAAATGTTTGGGGTCGGCTCCGGCGTGCTACATGATCCTGGCGATGTTGGCGGATGTGATTGACCACATCGAGGGCGTGCGGGGCATCCGAACTGACGGATTGACGATGTCGATCTACAGTTCCATCATGGTTGCGGCTACTCCCGTATGCAATGCGGTGTTCAGTTCACTGCTGGCGATGTCCGGGTACGACCAATCCCTGACGGTTGGCGTGGGTGTGCAGAGTGCATCCGCGCGGGCGGCCATCGGGGCAAGTTATATCTGGGTGGAGACGGTCGCTTATGCCTTGTGCGGAATGCTCATTCTGTTCTGGAACGTGGAACGGCGACGTAGAAAATCATAAACTTGAGTCAACTTCACTCAAGTTTTGGGAATAGAATAGGGGCATGGTCGGTTGACCATATCAGACAGCGGGAATCGCGCCCGAAAACGGCCCGGCAGCAAGCCGCGGCGGGGCGCTACGCATGGAGGATGATATGGAACAGAAGTTCACGACGATGGCCCAGGAGGCAATCGGCGACGCGATTCAGAGCGCGTCCGCCGCAGGTAACGCGCAGGTTGAGACCCTGCATCTGATGGACGCGCTGCTCCGCCAGGAGAACGGCGTGGTCCCCGGCCTGATTCAGGCCGCCGGCGGCGACCGCCAGCGCGTTGGGGCTGAGATTCGCAACGCGTTGGTCGCCCTGCCCAGCGCCAGCGGCTCGAGCACCTCGCAGCCCCAGGCCAGCCGCCAGCTGACCGCCGCGCTCGCGCAGGCCGAGAAGGAAATGCAGGCGATGGGCGACGAATACGTCTCCACCGAACACCTGCTCATCGGCATCGCCGCGGCCACCCCGAACCAGAGCGCCGACATCCTCAAGCGCAACGGCATCACCCCCGACGCGCTGCGCAAGGCCGTGCCCGGCGTACGTGGCGGCGCCAAGGTCACCAGCCCGGACGCCGAAGGCAACTACAAGGCGTTGGAGAAGTACTCCACCGACCTGACTGCGCAGGCGCGCGACGGCAAGCTCGATCCGGTGATCGGCCGCGACCAGGAGATCCGCCGCGTCATCCAGATCCTGAGCCGGCGCACCAAGAACAACCCGGTGCTGATCGGCGAGCCCGGCGTCGGCAAAACCGCCGTCGTCGAAGGGCTGGCCCAGCGCATCGTGGCCGGTGACGTGCCCAGCACGCTGCAGAACAAGAAGCTGATCTCCCTGGACCTGGGCTCCATGGTGGCCGGATCCAAATACCGCGGCGAATTCGAAGAGCGTCTGAAGAGCGTGCTCAACGAGATCAAGAACGCCAACGGCCAGATCATCACCTTCATCGACGAGATTCACACCATCGTCGGCGCGGGCGCGGCCGAAGGCTCGATGGACGCCGGCAACATGTTGAAGCCCATGCTGGCCCGCGGCGAACTCCGCCTGATCGGCGCCACCACACTCGACGAATACCGCGAGAACGTGGAGAAGGACCCGGCGTTGGAGCGCCGCTTCCAGCAGGTGTACGTGGGCGAGCCGTCCGTCGAGGACACGATCGCCATCCTGCGCGGTCTCAAGCAGCGGTACGAGGCGCACCACAAGGTCACGATCGGCGACGACGCGCTGGTTGCCGCCGCCACGCTGTCGAACCGGTACATCTCCGGACGCCAGCTGCCGGACAAAGCCATCGACCTGGTCGACGAGGCCGCCGCGCACCTGCGCATGGAACTCGACTCGCAGCCCGAGGAGATCGACGAGCTGCAGCGCAAGGTCACCCGTCTGGAGATGGAGGAGATGCAGCTGAAGAAGGCCGAAGACCCGGCTTCTAAGGAACGTCTCGAGAAACTGCAGGCGGAACTGGCCGACACCCGTGAGAAGCTCGGCGGCCTGACCGCCCGGTGGAACGCGGAGAAGGCCGGCCACAACAAGGTCGGCGACCTGCGCGCACAACTCGACGCCAAGCGCGTGGAAGCCGACAAGGCCGCCCGAGAGGGCGACCTGGAGAAGGCCAGCCGCATCCTGTACGGCGAGATTCCCGCCATCCAGAAGGAGCTCGCCGCCGCCGAACGCGCCGCCGACGAGGCGGACGCAGCCGAGAACGCCAACGAGCCGATGGTCCCCGACCATGTGGACGCCGACTCCGTGGCCGAAATCATCTCCGACTGGACCGGCATCCCCGTCGGCCGCCTCATGCAGGGCGAGAACGAGAAGCTCCTGAACATGGAGGAGTACCTCGGCAAGCGCGTCATCGGCCAGAAGGAGGCCATCCAGGCCGTGTCCGACGCGGTGCGCCGTTCGCGCGCCGGCATCGCCGACCCGAACCGCCCGACCGGCTCGTTCCTGTTCCTCGGCCCCACCGGCGTGGGCAAGACCGAGCTCGCCAAGGCGCTCGCCGACTTCCTGTTCGACGACGAGAAGGCCATGGTGCGCATCGATATGAGCGAGTACATGGAGAAGTCCTCCGTATCCCGCCTGATCGGCGCGGCGCCGGGCTACATCGGGTATGAGGAGGGCGGCCAGCTGACCGAGGCCGTGCGTCGCCGCCCGTATTCGGTGGTGCTGTTCGACGAGGTGGAGAAGGCGAACCCGGAGGTCTTCGACGTGCTTCTGCAGGTGCTCGACGACGGCCGTCTGACCGATGGTCAGGGCCGCACCGTGGACTTCAAGAACACGATCCTGATCATGACCTCGAACCTGGGCTCGCAGTTCCTGGTCCAGCCCGATCTGGACGAGGACGCCAAGCGCAAGGCCGTGATGGACGCCGTACACATGCAGTTCAAGCCGGAGTTCATCAACCGTCTGGACGAGCTGGTGATCTTCCATCCGTTGACGCGCGAGGAGCTCGGCGGCATTGTGGACATCCAGGTGGCGCAGGTGGCCGCACGCCTGACCGAACGCCGCATCACGCTCGACGTGACGGATTCGGCGCGCGAATGGCTGGCCAACACCGGCTACGACCCGGCGTACGGCGCTCGCCCGCTGCGCCGCCTCGTGCAGAGCGAGGTCGGCGACCAGCTGGCGCGCATGCTGCTGGGCGGTCGCGTGCACGACGGCGACACGGTGCTGGTGGATCACACCGGCGGCGAGCATCTGGTGCTTTCCGCCTGGGCGAGCGATCGGCTCGTCGACGATGGCGTGACCGTGGAAGGCGTTGCCGGGGACTGATGCGGTAGTCCCCGGTCCGTTCCGATCCGTCGAATCGGGGGCTATACGCATGGTGTCCATGACGGTAGCCCTCGGTTCGCTCCGGATCTGTCCGCTTTGGCCTCGGCCCCTTTACTGTGGCCGGGGCCTTTTGGTTGTCGCTGTTGTCTCGGCTTGCACGACGATTGGTGAATCGTGCCCGGCGTTTCGCTCCCGCCCGTTCCCTCGTCCATGCCTGCCACTTCAATAGAACATATGTTCGATTCTGCGGTGATGCCACTGGTTATGGTGGCGATGATGGTGGTCGGTGCGGCGCTGGGGGCGTTCGCCGGCTTTGTGGTGGGGCGTGCCAAGGGGCAGGAGCAGGCTCGCGCCGTCAAGTCCAGTGAGCTGGATCAGGTGAAGGAGGAGTTGGAATCGGCCCGGTATGAGATCGCCTCGCTGTCCACGCAGTCGGCGGAGTACCGTGCGCAGGCCGATGGTCTGAACCAGCAGCTGTCCTTCGTCAAGTCGCAGTTGGCCCAGGCGCAGCAGGCCGAGCAGGTCCGTATGCAGCATGAGAAGGACCGTGCCGCGGCAGAGGCCGAGCGCAGGCGGTCCGAACAGGCGCAAGCCTTGAACGAACAGGGCAAGGTACTGTCGGCGTTGGCCCCAGTGCAGAAGAATCTGGATGCCCTGCAGCAGAAGGTCGCCCAGATCGAGGAGGGGCGCAAGCAGGAGTTGGGCGCGCTGAGCGAACAGCTGCGCGGCTTGGGGGAGCAGCAGGCCCGGTTGGATAAGGAGACCAGCACGCTGTCGGCCGCGCTACGGAACAACAAGGTGCGTGGCGCGTGGGGCGAGGCGCAGCTGCGCAATATCGTGGAATCGGCCGGCCTGCTGGAGCATGTGGATTTCGATACGCAGGTGGTGGTCACCGATTCGGACGGCCACATCCAGCGCCCCGATATGGTGGTGCATCTGCCCGGCGGCAAATCGATTCCGATCGATGCCAAGGTGCCGTATGCGGATTACCAGCGTGCCTGCGAAATCCCGGAGACCGCCTCCGCCGAGGACTTGGCCCGCCGCAACGAGCTGCTCAAGGCCCATGCCAAGGCGCTGCGCGACCATGTGAAGACGCTGGGGGATAAGGCGTATTGGCAGGCGTTTGATACGGCGCCCGACTTCGTGGTGGCGTTCATTCCGAACGAGGCGCTGCTCCAGGCGGCGCTGGAGGCGGACCCCACGCTGATGGACGATGCCTTCGCCCGCAAGGTGGCGCTCACCTCGCCGGTCACACTCTGGGCGGTGCTCAAGTCCGTGGCGTATGCGTGGCGGCAGCAGGGACTGACGGATGACGCCAAGCAGCTGTTCGACCTGTCGCGTGAGCTCTATAGTCGCTTCGTGACCTTGGGCGACCATGCCAACAAGCTCGGCACGGCCATCACCCGCACCGTGGGCGCCTACAACCAGTTCGCTTCGTCGTTGGAATCGCGTGTGCTCGTCACCGCGCGCAAACTGCAGGCGGTCGATGGCAGCAAGATCATCGCACAGGTGGGAATGCTCGACGCGGAGAAGACCAACATCCGTGAACTCACCGCCCCGGAGGTCACACAATAGCCCGGAATCGGTTTGGCGGCACTCGGCGATAGGCTGGATGTATGACCGAAGAGACCATGAACACCGCCTCCACCTCCATCGACGAGGCGACATTCGCCATGATGACGCCGTACGACCAGATGAAGACGCTGCTGCGCGCCGAGATGGCGGACAAACCCTTCAGCGAGCTGTTCTCCGTGACCTTCGATCATCGAGGGGCCGCAGTGGTGGGTCATCTCCTGCTCGACACCCTGGAGGAGCAGGGGTATTCGATCGATGATTTCGATGCCGTCGGCGCCCTGACCGCAGCCGCCGTGCCGCTGGTTGGTGCGATGGTGCAGGCGGCCGCCTCCCGCGGCGAGGACCTGGACGGTTTCGTGATGGACTTCGTCTACCCGTCCGTCAAGGGGCCGAGCATTGCGAATAAGCGCGTCATCCTTCTGGATTCCTGGCTGTCCGAGAAATCGTATGTGCAGACCTCGTCTCTGGTCACCCTGCGTAACGGCAACGAACTGAGCCTGGACTTCGGCGTCGTCGAGGCGCAGAACGCGCAGGTCGTCGCCATCGCCTCCCTGATCGGCGGCGTTGACATGACCGAACCGACCATCACCGTCGTCAATCCGGTCAACGGTGAATCGCACGCCCTGCCGTTCATCGAGATCTTCCACGAATCCGATCTCAAGGCGTGATTTCATGCACGAGCCGAATCCCATCTCCTTGGCTGCCAAGGCCTCCGGCGAACCCACCTTCCGTGAGATTGGCGTGGGGCCATGGGCGCAGGTCCATCCGGGCGAGCCGCGTCCGGACGACCCCCAGTCGCCCAACTACGATGCCCGGTATGATGGCGAGCTGCTGGACGAGGGCGACCGGCGCAACGTGCTCGACCGGTACCGCTACTGGACGGTTGACGCCATCAAGGCCGACCTGGATGCGCGGGGCCGCCACGGGTTCGAGGTGGCGGTGGAGAATTGGACGCACGATTTCAACATCGGCTCGATGGTGCGTACCGCCAACGCATTCGCCGCGCGGCGTGTGCATATCGTCGGCCCGCACAAGTGGAATCGCAAAGGCGCGTTGATGACCGAGCTGTACCAACACGTCGAATACCATCCGTCGATCGACGAACTGATCACCGGCTGGCGCGCCGGCATCGCCGCCGAGATTGCCGATTGCGAGGCCCAGCTCGCGCGGCTGACCTTTGATGTGTCTCGTCCGGACCCTGAGCATGAGCGTATCGCCGATCTGGCCATGGAACGGGTTGAAGTGCGCGAACAATTGCGCGTGCTGCGTGAGGCGCGGGTCATCGCACTCGACATCATTCCGGGCGCGGTGCCGATTGAAACCTATCGCTTCCCCGAACGCTGCCTGATGTTATTCGGCGCCGAGGGGCCGGGGCTGTCCGAAAAGGCCGTGTCGATGGCCGACGACGTGGTGTACATCTCCCAGTTCGGCTCCGTGCGTTCCATCAACGCCGGTGCCGCGGCCGCCGTGGCCATGCACTGCTGGATCGCCCAGCGCGCCATGTAGGGCCGGTTGTATCTGGTCGCTTTGCCGCAGCACGGTCTCGCTGGTGCACCAAAAGGTCTTCATTGGGCATGAGTTATCCACAACACGCCCGAAACCGTTCCTTGCGTACACATAGTCGAGATTCCCGTGTCTGCCATCGCATTATTCGCTAGGGTTCGATGCATGAGAATCAGCGCGGGGATCCAAACAATCATTGATCAGGCAGCCAAGGAAAAACGTTGCTTCTACGGCTCGACCCATTCGCAGCGGCGTGCGATTCCCTGCGGCGTGATGCCGGGAGGGTGCTAAGGGCACTGCATTATGCGGATGCCCGGAGTGAAAACGGTGGTGAATCCGAATGTCGGGCCGTCATCATAGAAGCGGGCTTCATGGTTCCAGAACTCCAGGTGGAATTCAATATCGATGGCAGGATCAAGCGTGTTGACTTTGTGCATCAGATGGCGCCAGTGCCCCCTACCTGCGGCCGCCATACCGCTGGTGGTGTAGGCTCGGAGGCATGATCGAGATCGAGGGGCTCTCCAAACGGTTCGGCGCCAAATCGGTGCTGGACCACGTCAGCTTCACCGCCGAAGACGGCAAAGTCACCGGCTTCCTGGGGCCGAACGGCGCCGGCAAGTCTACCACCATGCGCGCCGCGCTCGGCCTGATCGCCCCGGACGCCGGTCGCGCCCTCATCGATGGCCGGCCGTTCGCCGAGCATCGCGCCCCGCTGCGGGCCGTCGGCGCGGTGCTGGACGCCAAATCCGCGCACAAGGGCCGTAGCGCCTACGCCCACCTGCTGAGCATCGCCCTCACCAACGGCATCCCGAAGCGCCGTGTGGACGAGGTCATGGACCTGACCGGCATCGCCGCCGTCAAAACCCGTAAGGCTGGCGCGTTCTCCCTGGGCATGAGCCAGCGCCTGTCCATCGCAGCCGCCCTGCTGGGTGACCCGCACAACCTGGTCCTCGACGAGCCGATCAACGGTCTGGACCCTGAAGGCGTCAAATGGGTGCGCGACCTGTGCCGCTACTACGCCGCGCAGGGCCGCGCCGTACTGTTGAGCTCGCATCTGATGAGCGAGGTGGCGCTCACCGCCGACAACCTGGTCATCATCGGCCAGGGGCGCATCCTGGAGACCACCACCGTGGCCGACTTCGTGGCCGAACACTCCACGCGTTCGCTGCGCGTCATCACGCCCGAGCCGGAGAAGCTGCGGGCCATCTTCGCCCACGCGCCCGAGGTCACGGTCACGCCGATCACGCGTGAAACCGGCGACCCGCAGGAGGGGGAGGCCTTCCGCATCACGGGCGCCGATCTGGGGGCCGCCGCCCGCGTCTTCGCCGCCGCGCAGCTGGTCACCTATCTGTTCGTGCAGGAGCACGCCTCGCTCGAAGAGGCCTACATGACGCTCACCCACACCAGCGCCGAATACCTGGGCCGTTCGATGTCCGGCGCCACGCAATCAGCGCAACCCGCGCAATCCAAGGAGGTGCAGCAATGAGCAGGGGAGCCCACGCCGCGCACGCCAACCGTTCCGCTCGCAACACCCGCACCCGCCGCCAGCCACAGCAGGCCTGGAACGCCGCCGCATCGAATGCCGGAGACGGCGGCCGTGCCGGCGGGTACGGCACGCGCGCCACGTTCGCCGCGCCGCGCCTGACGTTCCTGAACGCGTTGCGCGCCGAGTTGTGCAAGGCGTCGAGCCTGAAGTCCACGTACGTGCTGCTGATTATCAACGCCCTGCTGCTGCCCGTCGGTTCCGCGCTGATGGCGTGGGCGATGGCGTTCCTGATGTCTCTCGACCCGGCGACCGGAACCACGACGGACGATCCGCAGCCGGTGGCCGAATCGTATATGTGGGGGTCGGCCTCCGCGTTCGTGCCGACCTGCCTGCTGGTGACCGGCATCCTGGGCGTGATGGCGGTGACGGTGGAGTATTCATCATCCACGATCCAATCCTCGCTGACGGCGAACCCGCGCCGTGTGATGTTCCTGAACGCCAAGACGCTGGTGACGGCGGCGCTCGCGTTCGTCTCGTCCTTGGTCGGCCTGCTGTTGGCATGGGCCGCGGCCTACGCGCTGCTGTCCCCGGTCGGCATGACACCGCTGGGCGACGGCGAGCATGCGCTGCCGTGGGTGAGTATCCTGGGCGGCGCGCTGCTGCTGACCGCCATGGCGGTGCTGGGCGTGGGCCTGGGCGGCCTCTGCCGGTCGACGATGGGCGGCGTGTTCGCCCTGGTCGGTCTGCTGATCATCGTGCCGTCGGCGTTGTCGATGGCGTCGCTGGCGGGCGACCGGTTCGCGTGGCTGCAGTCGGTGGCGCGTTGCCTGCCGGATCAGGCTGTGGGGAATGTACTGACGGCCGGCGTCGATGTGGCGGTTAGCTCGTCCTCGACGAACGTGAGCGTTGATGTCGAGGCGATGAACACGGCGGCCGGTTCCGTGGCCGGCGCGTCTGCCGGTTCTGTCACCGCCGCCGGTTCCGCTGCCGCCTCCGACCCCAGCGGCCTGTTCGACCCGACCTGGTGGCAGAGCGGTCTGATCGTGCTGGCGTGGATGACGGTGGCATACATCATCGGGGTGATGGCGGTCCGTCGTTCCGACGTGAAATGAGTTCCCGTCCGACATGAAACGCCGCCGGACACTCCGACCGTCCGGCATCATGGTGACCGAATAATCGCCCTGCCTCGGTGAGCGTTATAGCACATTGCCCGACCGTTCGGCCGATTTCTCCCCCTAATGGAGAAAACGGCCAAGGTGCTGGCCGCGGGGGCTGGTCATCTGTATGGCACGAGCCTGCCGGTGGGCGGCACGAACACGCATGCGGTGATCTCCGCGCACACCGGGTATGACCGGTTGATGTTCGACCGGCTGAGTCTGGGGCAGGGTCATGTCGGAGACCGGTTCACGATCGAGGTGCTGGGACACACGTTGGCGTATCGGGTCACCGACATTCGTGTCATCGACCCTGATGATTTCAGTGTGTTCGGCATCGAGGCGGGCAAGGACGAGGTGAGTCTGCTGACCTGCACGCCCTATGGTGTCAACACGCGTCGTCTGGTGGTGACCGGCGAGCGCGTGGACATCCCCGACCCCACGGCGCAGGACGTCGCCCCCGTATCCGAACGCAACGAGACCCGTGCGGATGGCGGCCGGGATGTCGTGCGCGCGTACACGCTGCCCGCCGCGGTGGCGCCGGGCGGCCGCGTGGTGCTGCTGGCCGGTGCCGGCGTGCTGCTGCGCCGCAGATAGATAGGGGGTACCGGCCCGGCGTGGGCGTGGGCGGGGAGACCCGCACGACGCCTCACGCCGGGCCGTTCCGGCCTGCGGGAGCGGTAACCGCCGTGTCACACCGCGCTCATATAGTTGGGGTCATGCCAACATTCACACGTGAAGAGATCATGCATTTGGGCGATCTGGCCCGAATCGCGCTGACCGATGAGGAGATCGCCCGCCTGCAGGGTGAGCTCAACGTCATCGCCGACGCCATCAACAAGGTGCAGGAGGTCGCCGGTGACGACGTGCCGCCGACCGCCAACCCGGTGCCGCTGGAGGCGTATCTGCGCCCGGATGAGGCCGAGACGCCGCTGACGCAGGAGGAGGCCGTCTCCGGCGCTCCGGTGTCCGAGAGCGGCATGTTTGTGGCGCCGCGCATTCTGGGGGAGGAGTGAGATGACCGACGAGCTGGTGAAGCTGTCCGCGGCGCAGATGGCCGCGAAGATCAAGTCCGGCGAGGTGTCCAGCCGTGAGCTGGTCGAGGCCCACCTGAAGGTGATCGAGGCCGCCGAGCCGAGCATCCAGGCGTTCCTGCAGGTGTCCGCCGACGAGGCGCGCGCCCAGGCCGACGCGTTCGACGAGAAGACCGCCAAGGGCCAGACCGAGGGCCTGCCCGAGCTGGCCGGCGTGCCGATCGCGATCAAGGACATGATCGTGACCAAGGGCATCGTGACCACGGCCGCCTCGAAGATCCTCGAAGGCTGGGTGCCGCCGTATGACGCCACCGTCATCGAGAAGCTCAAGGCCGCGGGCATGCCGCTGCTGGGCAAGACGAACCTGGACGAGTTCGCGCAGGGCTCCTCCACCGAGCATTCCGCGTTCGGTCCGACCCACAACCCGTGGGACACCGACCGTGTGCCGGGCGGCTCTGGCGGCGGCTCGGCCTCCGCGGTGGCCGCCTTCGAGGCGCCGCTGGCCCTGGGTACCGACACCGGCGGTTCGATCCGTCAGCCGGGTGCCCTGACCGGCACGGTCGGCGTCAAGCCGACCTACGGTGGCGTGAGCCGTTTCGGCGCGATCGCGATGGCGAGCTCGCTGGACCAGATCGGCCCGGTGAGCCGCACGGTGCTGGATTCCGCGTTGCTGCAGGAGATCATCGGCGGCCATGACCGCCGCGATTCCACCTCGATCCCGGCCCCGGTGCGCCCGATGGCCGCCGCCGCCCGCGAAGGCATGAAGCGCGACCTGAAGGGCATGCGCATCGGTCTGGTCAAGGAACTGGGCGGCGAGGGCTTCCAGCCGGGCGTGCAGGCCCGCTTCAACGAGTCCGTCAAGCTGCTGGAGGAGATGGGCGCCGAGATCGTGGAGGTCTCCTGCCCGCACTTCCCGTATTCGCTGGGCGCGTATTACATCATCATGCCCTCCGAGGTCAGCTCCAACCTGGCCCGCTACGACGGCATGCGCTACGGCCTGCGCGTCATGCCGCCGGCCGACGTGCCGCAGACCGCCGCCAACATGATGGCCTACACCCGTGAAGCCGGCTTCGGCGACGAGGTCAAGCGCCGCATCATCCTGGGCACCTACGCGCTGTCCGCCGGCTACTACGACGCCTGGTACGGCTCCGCGCAGAAGGTGCGTACGCTGATCATCCAGGACTTCAACAAGGCGTTCGAGCAGGCCGACGTGCTGATCTCCCCGACCAGCCCCTCCACCGCGTTCAAGTTCGGCGAGAAGATGGACGACCCGCTGGCCATGTACATGAACGACATCGCCACGATCCCGGCGAACCTGGCCGGCACCCCGGCCATGAGCATCCCGTCCGGCCTGTCCGACGACGGCCTGCCCGCCGGCATCCAGTTCATCGCCCCGCAGCAGCGCGACGAGGTCATGTACAAGCCGGCCGCCGCCCTGGAGGCCGCGCTCAACGAACAGTGGGGCGGCCCGATCTGGCAGTCCCTGAAGACCCCGTGGCTCGACGGCCTGAACAAGTGAAGCATCGGAGGAGCAAGACATTATGGCTGAAAAACTGATGAAGTACGCCGATGCCGTCAAGCAGTTCGACCCGGTCATCGGCCTGGAGACGCATGTCGAGCTGAGCACGAACACCAAGCTGTTCTGCCCGGCGCATGTGGAGTTCGGCGGCGATCCGAACACGCAGCTGACCCCGGTCTCCCTCGGTCTGCCCGGCTCCCTGCCGGTGCTCAACGAGGCCGCCGTGGACTACGCGATCAAGCTGGGCCTGGCCCTGCACTGCGAGATCGCCGAATGGAGCCAGTTCTCCCGCAAGAACTACTTCTACCCGGACATGCCGCGCAACTACCAGATCTCCCAGTACGACAAGCCGACCAACGGCAACGGCTACCTGGACGTGGAACTGGATGACGGCACGATCTTCCGCGTGCCGATCGAACGCGCCCACATCGAGGACGACGCCGGCAAGAACACGCACGTCGGCGGCGCCGACGGCCGCATCGAGGGTGCGGACCACTCGCTGGTCGACTACAACCGCGCCGGCGTGCCGCTGATCGAGATCGTCACCAAGCCGATCGAGGGCGTGGGCGACCGCGGCCCGGAGATCGCCGGCGCCTACATGCGTACGCTGCGCGACATCGTACGCGCGCTGAACATTTCGCACGCCCGCATGGAGCAGGGCAACATGCGCGCCGACGTGAACGTGTCGCTGCGCCGCAACCCGACCGATCCGTTTGGCACCCGCTCCGAAACCAAGAACGTGAACTCGTTCCGCGGCATCGAGAAGACCATCCAGTACGAGATCCGCCGCCAGGCCGCCATCCTGAACGACGGCGGCGAGGTGCTGCAGGAGACCCGCCACTGGGACGAGGCCTCGCAGACCACCGCCGGCGGGCGCGTCAAGTCCGACGCGGACGACTACCGCTACTTCCCGGATCCCGACCTGGTGATGCTGCATATCACCAAGGAGCGCATCGAGCGTCTGGCCGCGCAGATGCCGGAGATGCCGCGCGAACGCCGCAACCGCCTGCAGGGCGAGTGGGGCTTCTCCGACCTGGAGATGCGCGACGTGGTCAACGCCGACGCCCTCGACCTGATCGAGGCCACCGTGGCCGCCGGTGCCACCGCGGCCGGCGCCAAGAAGTGGTGGCTGGGCGAGCTGTCCCGCGAGGCGAACGCCAAGGGCGTCTCGCTGGAGGAGTTGCCGGTGACCCCGGCCGACGTGGCCGAGGTCGAGAAGCTCATCGCCGACGGCAAGCTCAACGACAAGCTGGCCAAGCAGACCGTCTCCGGCGTGCTCGCCGGCGAGGGCACCCCCGCCGAGGTCGTGGCCAAGCACGGCTACCAGGTCGTCTCCGACGACGGCGCGCTCGTGGCCGCCGTTCAGGAAGCCATGGACGCCAACCCTGATGTGGTCGAGAAACTCAAGGCCGGCAACATGAAGCCGATGGGCGCCATCATCGGCGCGGTCATGCGGGCCACCAAGGGCCAGGCCGACGCCAAGGCGGTCAACAAGATCGTGATGGAGAGGCTTCGCGCCTAGTGCACAATGCTTTCAGCGAATCTTGAGATGGGTACAATACCGTCGAGAGGTAGAGTGAAAGCGAATGACCAAGGGGTGTATGTCATGGAACAGAACGCCGAACCTCCGTTGACTGATACCGACGCGGTCGCCCGCGAACTGCCGACGCGGATCGTCATCCCCCCGATCAGGGGCGAGATGGTGCATCTGCGTCCGGCGGCCGTGGAGGATCTGCCGCGTATGGACGAACTGGGCGCCTACTGCGGCGCCTCCCGCATCACCGGCAAGGACATGCAGGCCGAACGCGCCGTGGTCCACGCCTGGGTCCGCCGGTCGGTGGCCTGGGCGGAGGGCCGCAGCGAAACCGGTGTGGACGATCCCGAGTCGCGCCGCACCATCGCCTGGTCGATTCTGACCGACGCAGACCATGACGACGACGGCACGGTCGACGCGGCCGAAACCGGCAACGTCATCGGCATGATCTTCCTGATCGATATCGACGGCTGGGCGCGCTCCGCACGCATCCAGATCGTGCTCGGCAAAGACTATCGCGGCCGCGGCTACTCGCGCGATGCGATGCCGCGCGTCATGACCTTCGGCTTCGCCCCGGAACCGGCCGGACTGGGCATGCACCGCATCTGGGTCGGCGTGCCGGAGAAGAACACGCGGTCGATTTCCGTGTACCAGTCGCTCGGCTTCGTACCCTCGGGCACCTCGCGCGACGCGCTGTGGGACGCGGAGAACAACAAGTACCAGGACCTGATCGTCATGGACACCCTGGCCGACGAATACGATCCGATCGCCTCCCTCGACGCCTTCGGCATGCATGTGCTGGAGGACAACCCCGGCGTCAAAGAGGCGCTGAGCATGCGCGAGCACTCGGTGTCCATCCGCAAGCGCAACGCCGAGGAACAGCAGACGCGACCGGTCATCCCGGAGGAGGCCAAGGCCCCGATGCCGCAGCCGGGCGAGGAATCGGGCGAGACGCAGCTGCAGGAGCACGTCCCGTCGGAACAGCCCGAACCCCGCGCCGCCCAGCACTACCGCGAGCCGGAGACCGGCGACGTGCGCGAATCGTCCGACGGCGAGGAAAGCAACTGGCCGTACGGCGCATCCGAGCGCAAACCGTCGAAGACCGCCTGGTGGCGCAACCTGGGGCGTGGCCGCAAACGCGATATGGAAGGTAAGTGATGAGCGCCGAGGATCTCGACAACTACGAAACCGACGCCGAACTCGCCCTGTACAAAGAATACCGCGACGTCATCAAACTGTTCACCTACGTGGTGGAGACGGAACGGCGCTTCTACCTGGCGAACAAGGTGGATTTCAACGTGCGTTCGGCCGGGCAGGACGTGTACTTCGACGTGCAGCTGACCGACGCATGGGTGTGGGACGTGTACCGGTCCTCCCGGTTCGCCAAGAGCGTGCGCATCGTGACGTTCAAGGATGTGAACGTGGAGGAGGTCCAGAAATCCGACATCGACATCCCCGACGGCATCTGATGCCACACGGAACCGGTCGTCCGGCATCGGGTCGATGAGCGGCACCGAACGGAACGTATCCGACGGGTCGATCCCAACAGACGGATCGGCCCGTTTCCTGTATTCCCATGGAGACACATCCGCGGGACGAATGGATGCCAACCCTTGCCGTAATCGTGAGGATTTGGCGATACTCCATGCGGAGTATCGCCTTTTTGGGTAAACTATGCGTGATTTACAGTACTGCAAGGAGAACGGAACGTGACGCAGAAGCAGACCGTGGTGATCATCGGCGGCGGCCCCGCCGGTCTGACCGCCGCATGGGAATTGATGAAGGACGGCGGCGCGGACGCATACGACGTGACCGTGCTGGAGGCGACCCGCGAGTTCGGTGGCATCTCGCGCACGGTGAAGCACAATGGCAACCGGATGGACATCGGCGGCCACCGGTTCTTCTCGAAGGACGACCGCATCATGCAGTGGTGGCGCGACACCCTGCCGCTGCAGGGCGCGCCCAGCTACGACGACAGGAAGCTAGGCCGCCATCACGACCTGGAGCCGGGCGGACCGGACCCGGAGACCTGCGACGAGGTGATGCTCAAGCGGCACCGCGTGTCCCGCATCTACTGGAACCGGCATTTCTTCGACTACCCGATCAGCCTGAGCCCGAACACGCTCAAGGCCATGGGCCCCAAGCTGACGCTGGAGGCCGGGTTCTCGTACCTGAAGTCGATGGTGCACAAGCTGCCCGAGGACAATCTGGAGAACTTCTACATCAACCGCTTCGGACGCAAGCTGTACTCGATGTTCTTCGAGGGGTACACCGAGAAGCTGTGGGGGCGGCACCCCTCGCAGATCTCGGCCGACTGGGGCGCGCAGCGCGTCAAGGGCCTGAGCATCACCGAGGTGCTGAAGAACGCGTTCCTCAAACTGCTGCCGAAGAAGCAGGACTCCTCCAAGGTGGAGACCAGCCTGATCGAGGAGTTCTGGTACCCCAAGTATGGTCCCGGCCAGCTGTGGGAGACCGTGGAACGCAACTGCGAGCGCGCCGGCGTGCGCGTGATCACCGACGCGAATGTGGTCCAGGTGCGCCAGGAGGGCGGCCGCATCGAATCCGTGGTGTATGAGGATTGCGAAGGCAACCGCACCGAGCTGAAGGCCGACCAGTTCATCTCCTCCATGCCGGTGAAGGACTTGGTCAACGCCCTGGGTGCGGGTGAGGGCGCCGCGCAGGTGCCCGCCGATATGAGCGAGATCGCCAACGGCCTGCCGTACCGCGACTTCGTGACCGTGGGCCTGCTGGTCAAGCATCTGAAGCTGCGCAACACCACCGACATCCCCACGCTGGGCAATCCACCGATCGTGCCGGACTGCTGGATCTACGTGCAGGATCCGGGCTACAAGGTCGGTCGTCTGCAGATCTTCAACAACTGGAGCCCCTACCTGGTCAAGGATGTGGACGACACGGTGTGGATTGGCCTGGAATACTTCTGCGAGGAGGGCGACGCGTTCTGGTCGATGAGCGACGAGGAGGCGCGTGACTTCGCCATCCAGGAGCTCACCCGCATGCGCGTGATCAACGTGCCGCAGGACGTCATCGATTCGCACCGTGAACGCGTGAAGAAGGCGTATCCGGCGTATTTCGACACCTACAGCCGTATGGACGAGCTGGTGGAGTACCTGGATTCGTTCGGCAACCTGTACTGCGTGGGCCGCAACGGCCAGCACCGGTACAACAACATGGACCATTCGATGGCCACGGCCATGGAGGCGGTAGGCAACATCAAAACCGGCAAGACCTCCAAGAAGAACGTGTGGAGCGTCAACACCGAGCAGTCCTACCACGAAAGCAAGTAATCGGGCTGTTGGCCGGTGTGATCCCGGCGTGACGTCTCGTGCACAAGGTCCTTCTGATGCAGCGGCATCCTCGCCCTGCAACGGAAGGACCTTTTTCATGCGCAGTTGTGGCCTTTCCGGTGCACAAGAATCGTGGTTTTGCGGTTGGTCGGCATGGCGTAGTATGGTGAACACCGTCCGTTAGCAATGCTTGCCATGCCGGACGTTCCATCGCGGGTTTTTCCGCAATCCTGTCACCAGCCGCAGCCGGTTATATCGTATGGCGGTTGCGGCCAAGGAAAGGTACCAACAGTGGCCAATAGCCAAAATCTTGAAGAGATGAAGCTGCCTGAGCTCAAGGAGCTCGCCAAGCAGATGGGTCTTCGTGGCACGTCGACGATGCGTAAGCCGGAATTGCTCGCCACCCTGCAGGCCGCGCGTAACGGGGGAGAGGCCCCGGAAGGTGTAACGGTCCGCGCGCCGAAGAATACTGAGCCTCGCCGTACGCGCACGGCCCCGGAAACCCCGGCGTCCGAGCCCGTCGTTCCCCAGGCGGCTGCGGCACCCGAGCAGCCCGCCGCCCCCGCCGCGGAGCCGGCGGAGCAGGCCGAACGCAGGCCGCGTCGTGCCGCCCATGAGCGTCAGTCCGCCGACGAATTCGCCTCCACCCTGCTCGACGAGCTGGATCTGGGCGCCAAGCCGGAATCCCGCGAGCACCGTCACCAGGATGAGGTCGATGACTCCGGACAGCCGATGCGCCGTCGCCGCCGCGGCGAGCGCGACCAGAAGCATGCCCCCGCCGACCGTCAGCGTGCGTCCGAACCAGATCACGAGCTGGACGACATCCTCGCCGCACTGCCCGACCAGAAGCATGAGGACGAGGGCGCGGATCATGAGCTCTCCCGCCGCAACCGCAACCGCGGCGACCGGAACAACAACGCCGCGGGCAATGACCGCCGCCAGCGCCGCATGCGCGGACGTGACCGCGAGAACACCGAGGATCGCGAGGAGCAGCAGCGTCCGCAGGAGGATCTGGTGCCGGTCGCGGGCATCGTGGACGTGCTGGACTCCTACGCGTTCGTGCGCACCTCCGGCTATCTGCCGGGGCCGAACGACGTGTATGTGTCGATGGGCCAGGTCAAGAAGTACGGATTGCGCAAGGGCGATGCCGTGCATGGCACGATCCGCCCGCCGCGCGAGGGAGAGCGCCGCAACCAGCGCCAGAAGTTCGTGCCGCTGCAGGCGATCGACTCGATCAACGGCATGAGCGTGGAAGAGGCGGCCAACCGCCCGCAGTTCGCCAAGCTCACCCCGCTGTACCCGCAGGAGCGGCTGAAGCAGGAGACCACGCCGAACAAGCTCACCGGCCGTTTGATCGACATCGTGGCCCCGATCGGCAAGGGCCAGCGTGGCCTGATCGTCTCCCCGCCGAAGGCCGGCAAGACCATCACGCTGCAGAACATCGCCAACGCGATCACCACCAACAACCCCGAAGTGCATCTGATGGTGGTGTTGGTGGACGAACGCCCGGAAGAGGTCACCGACATGGAGCGCACGGTGCAGGGCGAGGTCATCTCCTCCACCTTCGACCGTCCGGCCTCCGATCATACGACCGTGGCCGAACTGGCGATTGAACGCGCCAAGCGCCTGGTCGAGCTCGGCCAGGATGTGGTGGTGCTGCTGGACTCCATGACCCGTCTGGCCCGCGCCTACAACATCGCCGCCCCGGCCTCCGGGCGCATCCTGTCCGGTGGTGTGGACGCGCAGGCGCTGTACCCGCCGAAGAAGTTCTTCGGCGCGGCCCGCAACATCGAGAACGGCGG